>NZ_JBYVMD010000016.1:118967-121237 GCF_058145955.1 Pseudomonas sp. A39 | reverse complement strand
ACACCAGCGCAGCTTATTAAGGCAAGGGACTAGACCATGCATTTCACCATTCAACGCGAAGCCCTGTTGAAACCCCTGCAACTGGTCGCAGGCGTCGTCGAGCGCCGACAGACCTTGCCGGTGCTCTCCAACGTATTGCTGGTGGTCGAAGGCCAGCAATTGTCCCTGACCGGTACCGACCTGGAAGTCGAGCTGGTTGGTCGTGTGCAGCTGGAAGAGCCCGCCGAACCTGGCGAGATCACCGTGCCGGCGCGCAAGCTGATGGACATCTGCAAAAGCCTGCCGAACGACGCGCTGATCGACATCAAGGTTGATGAAGCGAAGTTGGTCGTCAAAGCCGGTCGCAGCCGCTTCACCCTGTCCACCTTGCCGGCCAATGATTTCCCGACGGTGGAAGAAGGTCCTGGTTCGCTGACCTGCAGCCTGGAACAAAGCAAACTGCGTCGTTTGATTGAGCGCACCAGTTTCGCCATGGCCCAGCAGGACGTGCGTTACTACCTCAACGGCATGCTCTTGGAAGTGTCGGAAGGCATTATCCGCGCCGTGGCTACCGACGGTCACCGTCTGGCGATGTGCTCGATGCGTGCTGATATCGGCCAGCCAGACCGTCACCAGGTGATCGTGCCACGCAAGGGTATCCTTGAGCTGGCGCGTCTGCTCACTGAGCCGGAAGGCAATGTCAGCATCGTGTTGGGCCAGCACCACATTCGCGCTACCACTGGCGAGTTCACCTTCACTTCCAAACTGGTCGACGGCAAGTTCCCGGATTACGAGCGCGTGCTGCCTAAAGGCGGTGACAAGCTGGTACTCGGTGATCGCCAGGCCTTGCGCGAGGCGTTCAGCCGTACCGCGATTCTGTCCAACGAAAAATACCGTGGTATCCGTCTGCAACTGGCCAACGGTCAGTTGAAGATTCAGGCGAACAACCCGGAGCAGGAAGAAGCGGAAGAAGAAGTGGGCGTCGACTACAACGGCGGTTCACTCGAGATTGGCTTCAACGTGAGCTACCTGCTGGACGTACTGGGTGTGATGACCACCGAACAGGTTCGCCTGATTCTGTCGGACTCCAACAGCAGCGCCTTGGTACAGGAATCCGACAACGACGACTCGGCTTACGTTGTCATGCCGATGCGCCTGTAACCATGCTCAGCAGAAGCTAGATGTCCCTCAGTCGCGTCTCGGTCACCGCGGTGCGCAATCTGCACCCGGTGACCTTCTCCCCCTCCCCCCGCATCAATATCCTCCACGGCGCCAACGGCAGTGGCAAAACCAGCGTGCTGGAAGCCATTCATCTGTTGGGACTTGCCCGTTCCTTTCGCAGCGCTCGCCTGTTGCCGGTCATCCAGTACGAGCAATTGGCGTGCACGGTTTTTGGCCAAGTTGAGCTGGCTGAGGGTGGGCACAGTAGCCTGGGGATATCCCGTGATCGCGGCGGAGAGTTTCAAATTCGCATTGATGGGCAAAATGCTCGCAGTGCTGCACAGCTGGCGGAAATCCTGCCGCTGCAATTGATCAACCCTGACAGTTTCCGTCTGTTGGAAGGTGCGCCAAAAATCCGCAGGCAATTCCTCGATTGGGGAGTGTTCCACGTGGAACCACGCTTTATGGCCACCTGGCAGCGCTTGCAGAAGGCCCTGCGGCAGCGGAACTCATGGCTGCGGCATGGTACACTTGACGCCGCTTCGCAAGCGGCCTGGGACCGGGAACTGTGCCTGGCCAGCGACGAAATAGATGAATACCGCCGTGCCTATATCAAAGCCTTGAAACCAGTCTTTGAGCAGACCTTGAGTGAGTTGCTGGATCTCGAGGGGCTGACACTGAGCTACTACCGTGGTTGGGACAAAGAGCGCGAGCTGAGTGCAGTGCTCGCCACGTCCTTGCAGCGGGATCAGCAAATTGGCCATACCCAGGCCGGACCCCAGCGGGCTGATTTGCGTCTTAGATTAGGCGCACACAATGCTGCGGACATCTTGTCCCGTGGCCAGCAGAAGTTGGTGGTGTGTGCACTGCGTATCGCACAGGGTCATCTGGTTAGCCAGGCCCGACGCGGACAGTGTATTTATCTGGTGGATGACTTGCCGTCTGAACTGGACGAGCAGCACCGCCGCGCGTTATGCCGCTTGTTGGAAGAATTACGCTGCCAGGTGTTTATCACCTGTGTAGACCACGAATTATTGAGGGAAGGCTGGCAGACGGAAACGCCAGTCGCTTTGTTCCACGTGGAACAAGGCCGTATCACCCAGACCCACGACCATCGGGAGTGAAGGCAT
>NZ_JBYVMD010000016.1:0-118281 GCF_058145955.1 Pseudomonas sp. A39 | reverse complement strand
CTGAACACCAACAAGACTGCGGTCAACCAGGTGTTCCACTTCAACATCCAGCGAGAAGACGGCATCGGCGTGGAAATCGCCCTGCAGTGGAACGACAGTTTCAACGAGAACCTGTTGTGCTTCACCAACAACATTCCTCAGCGCGATGGCGGTACTCACTTGGTGGGTTTCCGTTCCGCACTGACGCGTAACCTGAACACCTACATCGAAGCCGAAGGCTTGGCCAAGAAGCACAAAGTCGCCACCACCGGTGACGATGCCCGCGAAGGCCTGACCGCGATTATCTCGGTGAAAGTGCCGGACCCTAAGTTCAGCTCCCAGACCAAAGACAAGCTGGTGTCTTCCGAGGTGAAAACCGCGGTGGAACAGGAGATGGGCAAGTACTTCTCCGACTTCCTGCTGGAGAACCCGAACGAAGCCAAGCTGGTCGTCGGCAAGATGATCGACGCTGCACGTGCCCGTGAAGCTGCGCGTAAAGCCCGTGAGATGACCCGCCGTAAAGGCGCGCTGGATATCGCTGGCCTGCCAGGCAAACTGGCTGACTGCCAGGAGAAGGACCCTGCCCTCTCCGAACTGTACCTGGTGGAAGGTGACTCTGCTGGCGGTTCCGCCAAGCAGGGTCGTAACCGTCGTACCCAAGCCATCCTGCCGTTGAAGGGTAAGATCCTCAACGTCGAGAAGGCCCGCTTCGACAAGATGATTTCTTCCCAGGAAGTTGGCACCTTGATCACGGCGTTGGGCTGCGGTATCGGCCGCGACGAGTACAACATCGACAAGCTGCGCTACCACAACATCATCATCATGACCGATGCTGACGTCGATGGTTCTCACATCCGTACCCTGTTGCTGACCTTCTTCTTCCGTCAGTTGCCGGAATTGATCGAGCGCGGCTACATCTATATCGCCCAGCCGCCGTTGTACAAAGTGAAAAAGGGCAAGCAAGAGCAATACATCAAAGACGACGACGCCATGGAAGAGTACATGACGCAGTCGGCCCTGGAAGATGCCAGCCTGCACTTGAACGACGAAGCCCCAGGCATTTCCGGCGAGGCCTTGGAGCGCTTGGTTAACGACTTCCGTATGGTCATGAAAACGCTGAAGCGCCTGTCGCGCTTGTACCCTCAGGAGCTGACCGAGCACTTCATCTACCTGCCGTCCGTGAGCCTCGAGCAATTGGGTGACCACGCACACATGCAGGAATGGCTGGCCCAATACGAAGTGCGCCTGCGCACCTCGGAGAAGTCCGGCCTGGTGTACAAAGCCAGTCTGCGTGAAGACCGTGAACGTAACGTGTGGCTGCCAGAGGTCGAACTGATCTCGCACGGCCTGTCGAACTACGTCACCTTCAACCGCGACTTCTTCGGCAGCAATGACTACAAGACCGTAGTAACCCTGGGCGCGCAACTCAGCACGCTGCTGGACGACGGCGCTTATATTCAGCGTGGCGAACGCAAGAAGCAGGTCAAGGAATTCAAAGAAGCCCTCGACTGGCTGATGGCCGAAAGCACCAAGCGTCACACCATCCAGCGATACAAAGGTCTGGGCGAAATGAACCCGGATCAGCTGTGGGAAACCACCATGGACCCGGCTCAGCGTCGCATGCTGCGCGTGACCATCGAAGACGCCATTGGCGCGGACCAGATCTTCAACACCCTGATGGGTGATGCGGTCGAGCCTCGTCGTGACTTCATCGAGAGCAATGCTTTGGCGGTGTCTAACCTGGACTTCTGATTCAGGCAACAGCTGAACCCAAAAGGCCAACGCTTAGCGTTGGCCTTTTTTATTGGGTAGTTTTCGGTGATCTACAAAATGCTCCACGTGGAACATCAGCATTTTCAGCCTTCAGAAGCGGCTGCCACGCTCTCTAATCGGTACCCATACCCGTAGATCGTCAACAGCTGCCAGCCCCGGTCTGCGGTCAACCCCAGCTTATTGCGCAACCGATAGATATGCGTATCGAGCGGCCGCGACGACACCATTTCTTCATGGGTCCAAAACCGCTCGTAGAGGTACTCGCGAGACAATGGCCGCGCCAGGTTGGCAAACAGGCAGCTCGCCAGCCGGTATTCACGTTCGGTAAGGTTGATAGGTTTACCCGCCCGCGTTACGGTCAATTCAGCATCATCAAACGTCAGGTCATTGAAGCTTTGTACTTCATGGGTCGCTGACTTCTGCAGTCCATGTCGACGCAGAACAGCCGTCACTCGCGCTTTCAGTTCATTGGGGCGAAAGGGTTTGCTGACGTAGTCGTCCGCACCGCTGTTCAGCGCAGTTACGATATCGCTCTCGGCGTCACGGCTGGTGAGCATGATGACGGCGGGTGGCGACTCCATGTGCTCACGGGTCCAGCGCAGCAGTGCGATACCGGTAATATCCGGCAGTTGCCAGTCGAGGATCAGCAGGTCAAACGTCTCCCGACGTAGCTGGCGCAGCAGGTCTTCCCCACGTTCGAAGCAATGCAGAGTCCAGGGCTGTTCGGCGGTGCTGGGGATTTGTCGCAGTGTCTGTTCCACCCGGCGCAGTTCAGCGGGTTCGTCATCCAATATTGCGACACGCATGGGTGGGTCCTTTCGTCTTGAAGTACGGCAGCCGTCGGCCGGTTTCGTTTATGGGCACGGACTGCTCAGATGCCGGCCATGGAATCTGAAGAATTGTGCTCAGATTCGTTGGCCCTTGGATCTCTCGATACGCTGAACCAATGAGGGTTTAATCCATTGAACGTCCTCGCCACCGATGTAGGAAAGATACCGGCTCCCGACCATAAGGAAAAGGATCAGCCGACGCATGCGCTGCCGTAAACTCTTGCGTGCTGATGTCAGTTGCCCTCTGGAACCCCAACCTTGATGAGCGCCATGATCCTTTCTCCGAACCGCTTGCGCCGCGCCCTCCCCCCATTATTGATCATGGTGGTCAGCTCTGTGGGGGCGGCAGCCAAGGTTCGTTCGCCTTATATCGATGACAACGTTCTGTGCCGAGCCCAGCCTTTACCGGCGATTGTCCAGCATCTCACGGGTGAGGCGTGGAAACTCGATGCCAGGGGCACGGCGAGCCCCTTGCTGGAAGGTATGACCATCGATGAGCAGGAAGGTGTGAAGACATCGGCTTCGGCGTTTGTCAGCCTGTTGCTCGGTGACGGATCCAGGGTGGTATTGCCCTCCAGTTCCCAAGTGCGATTGCGTCTGGAAAAGAAGCAGTCCATTCCCCAGGTGGTGCTTGAGCAAGGCCAGGCCGAGGCGTATGTGATCAAGCGCATCAGCGACCATGATCGTTTCCAGATCGTGACGCCAGTGGGTGTGCTGGGTGTGCGTGGCACGCACTTCCGGGTGCGCAATGACGCTGAGCAATCGGTACTGGAAGTGTTGGACGGACAGGTCGCCGTCAACCGCGAGGTTATGACCAAGTCGGTGGAGCAAGAGGTAAAAGTAGGCGCCCGGCAAGGTCTGCTCTTCAAGAAACAGGGCGATTTGAAACCCGTTGAATTACTCGCCGCGCCCACGCTTGTGGGACAAGATGGCCAGAAAGGTGATGCACCGGTCTGGAGTCTGTACCTTCGGCCCTTGCCCGGCGCACAGAGGTACCGGGCCCAGGTCGCCACCGACAAGGCCTTTATGAATATCAAGCAGGAAAACTTTTCCGCTGCGCCGAAAATGAGCTTCACTGGGCTCAAAGCCTCGTTCTATCACGTGCGCTTGTCGGCGTATGACGAAAACGGCCTGGAGGGAGAAACCGGGGTCTATGACATCTTCTACTACCCACCTACCGCTCAGGCACGTTGACCTATGATGCTTTGGGGCAAGGCCGAGAAACGTCAACCCACCCATGCCCAGCGCTTGTTCCACGGCTTGGTGCGTGAGTGGCTGTGGATTGGTTTGCTACTGCTGCCCGTCACCGCCTACCTGTCGGTGAGCCCAGGCCTGGCTTTGAATAATCCGTTGTACGACAGCCTGCGCCGCCTCACGCCTCTGCCTGTAGACCCGCGCATCCTGCTAGTGACCATCGACGACTCCAGCCTGAAAAAACTCGGCCAATGGCCCTGGCCGCGCAGCCTGCACGCTGACCTGATCGACCGTCTGAGTGCGGCGCAACCGGCGGGTATCCTGTTCGATGTGATCTTCAGTGAGCCCGGCGATCCGGCTAATGACAAACGCCTGGCCGAGGCGGTCTGCAATGCCGGCAATGTATTGCTGCCGTTGGTGCGTGAAGGCACGGCGAGCTACAGCCAACCCAGTGCACAGATGCTGGCACTGCTTAAATGTGCCAAGGGCGTAGGTCATATCAATGTCGAGGCAGACAGCGACGGCGTTGTCCGTAGTTTGTTTATGCGTGAAGGTCCACCCGATGCCCCCGCGCCGCAGCTCACCTGGCTGGCCTACGAGATGAGTGGCGAGTTATCAGAGATGCCGGGTGAGCCTCAGCCGTTGGTAGCCCAACCCTGGCATCGTGAACATTCAATCCGCATCCCCTTTATTGCGCCGCATAGTCATTTTCCCAGCGTGTCCTACGTCAGCGTATTGCGTGGCGAAGTACCTCCAGAGCAACTGCGCAACCGGCTGATCCTGGTGGGGTCGACTGCATCCGGGATGGGTGATCGATTTGTCACGCCCCTCTCCTCCACGGTGGGCACCACGGCCGGTGTGGAGATCCAGGCCAATGTGCTCAATGGCTTGCTGCAAGGTCGCATTATCGTGGATCTTCCGGGCTGGCTGGCGGCATTGATGGCGACCGCCCTCGTGGCGTTGCTGCTGGGCCTGCTGCTCTACCGTCCACGCTACGCGCTGTGGATGACCCTCGGCTGCATGGCCGGCGCGTTGCTCGGTTCCTGGGCCCTGTTGCGTCTTGGCCACTGGTGGTCGCCTGCGGCCTGCCTGATTGGGTTGTTGCTCAGCTACCTGATCTGGAACTGGCGTCGCCTCAGTGTGATCATCGCTTACTTCGGCTGGGAACTGACACGCCTGGATAACGAACCCAAAGTCCTGCCTGAACGCCGCCGAGCGCCCGCCAGCAAAGGCGATGTATTGCAGGCGCGTATTTTTGCCCTAGAGCAGGCCGTAAGCCGCACACGCGACACCCGGCGCTTCATGGCTGACGGCCTGGAGTGCCTGCCGGTGGCGACACTGATCACCGACCCTAAAGGCAATATCCTGCTGGCCAACCGTATTGCCCGCGAGGTGTTCGGCAATGACCTTGTCACCGAAAACTTGCTGGAGCAGTTGGCGGACCTGGGCTACCCGCCGCTGCACAACGGTGTGCGCCCTGCTCTCTCAGCGATGGAGCTGGTGGAGTTCCGCGATATCCACCAACGCAGCCTGCGCATGGAATTGGCGCCCATGCTCCCCGCCGAAGGTGATGTCGCACTTGGCTGGCTGCTGAGCCTCACCGATTTGAGTAAGGAGCGCGAAGCCCAGCAACACCGCGAGACGATGTTGCGGTTCCTCTCCCACGACCTGCGTGCGCCGCACTCGGCGATCCTCGCGCTGTTGGATGTGCATGACGGTGAGTCGCCGGTGTTCGCCAAGATCGAACAACAAGTTCGTCGCGCCTTGAGCCTCACGGAATCCTTCGTCCAGTTGGCCAAGGCTGAGGCTGACGGTTACCAGTTCCAGCCAACATTGTTCGCCATGTTGGTGATGGACGCCTTTGATCAAGTCGCGTTGATTGCCCAGCTCAAGGGTATTCATTTGGTTCACGACTTGGATGAAGCCGACGAGGGCATGGTGTCTGCGGACCAGTCATTGCTCACTCGTGCGTTGTTCAACGTGCTGGAGAACGCGGTCAAATACTCGTCCTCCGGTACCACCGTGAGGTTGCGACACAGCAGTGCGCAAGGCTGGTTGGAATGCCGTATCAGTGACCAGGGACCGGGGATTGCCGCGCAGGACTTGCCTGAGCTATTCAGCCAATACCGTCGTTTTGATTCCGCCCAGGGCAGTGAGGGCTTGGGGTTGGGGCTGACCATGGTCAAGGCGGTGGTTGAGCGCCACGGTGGGCGCATCAGCTGTGAAAGCGTGGTTGGCAAAGGCACCACGTTCAGCCTGCAATTACCCCTGTTGGACGACTGAAAAAACGTACTTTCCTGCTGTGCATAAAAAACCGGTCACAAGGACCGGTTTTTTATGCGGAAAAAACTTATGCACCTTTTCCGTGATTTTATGAGCTTAGGAAATATGTAAGTAAATCAGATTCTTAAGAGTCAAAAAGCACAATTCGCCAACAAACCGTGCACAGGTTATCCACAGATGGTCAGATCACCGGAGTGTCGACTACAACCGGCTCTGGCGGCAGTGAGCCCATGGCCCGTTGCTGCGCTTCATTCCATGCGGCAGCACGGTCATTCAGTGCGGCAATGGCGCGTGGTCCTTCGCCTTCGGCGTACATAGGTTCACCGATCACCACTGTGATAGTGCCGGGGCGTTTGGCCCAGCCAGTCTTTGGCCAAAACTTGCCGGCGTTATGAGCAATCGGCAACACGGGCAGGTTAGCGTTGACCGCCAACGCGGTACCGCCGCGTGAGAACTTGCCTACGGTGCCGTAGGGCACTCGAGTACCTTCGGGGAAGATCAGCACCCATACGCCATCCTTGAGCAGCTCGTCGCCCTTCTTGGCCACGTGTTTCAGGGCCGCCTTGGGGTTGTCACGGTCGATGGCGATCGGACGCAGCATGGCCATGGCCCAGCCGAAGAACGGCACGTACAGCAATTCACGCTTGAGCACTTGGCTCAGCGGAGAAAAGTACGCCGAGAGAAAGAACGTCTCCCAGGTGCTCTGGTGGTTCGACAGAATCACGCAGGGTTGGTCCGGGACGTTTTCCGCGCCTTTGATCTCGAAGCGAATGTTCAGGAACACCTTGGTCAGCCACAACGCACAGCGGCACCAATAGACGTTGATAAAACGATAGCGCGCCTTGAACGGCAGGAACGGCGCGATAAAAAAGCTCAGGGTGCACCAGAGAAACGAACTGGTGCCCAACAGCAGGTAAAAGAAAAAGGTTCTGATGGCCTGCAAAATCGACATGGCGGCATTTACCGTTGCGGGACGCGGCCCGCCTGTTAAAAGCGCACTCCCGAACAGTCCTTGGTCAGGAAGTCGAGGGCGGCTAGTTGTTGATAAGTTCTGCGGCAACGGCCGCCAGATCGTCAAAAATCAAGGTGCCTACCGGCAGGTTTTTCGCCTGGGTCTTTTCGCCTTTCCCGGTCTTAACCAAAACTGGCTGAGAGTCGACGGCTTTGGCCGCCTCCAGGTCACCGAGGCTATCCCCGACGAACCATATCCCAGCCAAAGGCACCTTGTAATGTTCTGCAATGGTTTTCAACATGCCAGGCTTGGGTTTGCGGCAATCGCAGCCCTCATCCGGTCCGTGGGGGCAGTACACCACCAGCCCCACCTCACCGCCCTGCTCGGCCACCAACGTGCGCAAGCGCGCGTGCATGGCGTCCAGGGTGGCGATGTCGTAATAACCGCGGGCGATACCGGACTGGTTGGTGGCAATGGCCACCGTCCAGCCGGCTTTGCTCAACTGCGCGATGGCCTCGATCGAACCGGGAAGTGGAATCCACTCCGCCACCGACTTGATGTAAGCGTCGGAGTCGTAGTTGATCACCCCGTCCCGATCGAGAATCAGCAGTTTCAGCATGGTCAGCTCAGCGTCGAAATGTCAGCGATATTGACGAACAAGCCACGCAGGCGCGCCAGCATCGCGTAACGGTTTTTTCGCACGCCGGCATCTTCGGCATTGATCATTACCGCTTCAAAGAACGCATCCACCGGCTCACGCAAGGTCGCCAGGCGCGCCAACGCTTCGGCATAGTTGCGTTCGGCGATCAGCGGCTTCACAGCGTTTTCAGCTTTGGCGATGGCCGAGTTGAGCGAGAACTCCTTGGCATCGGCGAACAGGCCAGGGTCGACGTCGGCGTTGCCCAGGCCTTCGGCCTTGCTCAGCAGGTTCGACACACGCTTGTTCACGGCGGCCAGGGCATCGGCTTCCGGCAGTTTGCGGAAGGCCTGCACGGCTTGTACGCGTTGGTCGAAGTCCAACGCCGAACCCGGCTGCAGGGCACGTACCGACAGGTATACCGACACATCCACGCCTTCGTCTTCGTAACGCGCACGCAGGCGGTCGAACACGAACTCCAGCACTTGCTCGGCCAGGCCGGCCTGCTTGACCTTGGCACCGAACTGGCCGACGGCGAACACCACGGCCTGGGTCAGGTCGAGGTCGAGCTTCTTGTCGATCAGGATGCGCAGTACACCCAGCGCCGCACGACGTAAGGCATACGGGTCTTTGCTGCCGGTTGGCAGCATGCCGATACCGAAGATACCCACGAGGGTGTCCAGCTTATCGGCGATTGCCACGGCTGCACCGGTCAGGGTGGTCGGCAGTTCAGCACCGGCACCGCGCGGCATGTACTGCTCGTTCAACGCCAGGGCGACATCGTCCGGCTCGCCGTCGTTGAGGGCGTAGTAGTAGCCGGCAACGCCTTGCATTTCCGGGAACTCGCCGACCATCTCGGTGGCCAGGTCGCACTTGGACAGCAGGCCTGCACGCGCAGCCCAGGCCGCGTCGCCACCAATACGTTGTGCAATATAGGCGGCCAGCTTGGAAACCCGCACAGCCTTGTCGTAGACGCTGCCCAGTTTTTCCTGGAACACCACGTTCTGCAGGCGCAGGTTGAAGTCTTCCAGCTTCTGCTTCTTGTCTTGCTTGAAGAAGAACTCGGCGTCGGTCAGGCGCGGGCGAACGACTTTCTCGTTACCGGCGATGATCTGCTGCGGGTCCTTGCTCTCGATGTTGGCCACGGTGATAAAGCGCGGCAGCAATTTGCCGTCCACGTCCAGCAGGCAGAAGTACTTCTGGTTGTCCTGCATGGTGGTGATCAGGGCTTCCTGCGGCACGTCGAGGAAACGTTCCTCGAACGAGCACACCAGCGGCACCGGCCATTCAACCAGCGCGGTCACTTCGTCGAGCAGGCTTGGCGGCACGATGGCGGTGCCTTCCTGCAGGCGGGCCAGCTCTTCGGTGCGCTTGCTGATCAGCTCGCGACGCTCGTTGGCATCGGCCAGCACGTAAGCGGCGCGCAGGTCGGCGGCGTAGTTGGCTGGCGAGGTGATGCGCACGGCTTGCGGGTGATGGAAGCGGTGACCACGGGAGTCACGGCCGGCCTTCTGGGCAAGGAGGGTGCAGTCGATGACTTGGTCACCGAGCAGCATCACCAGCCATTGGGTTGGACGCACGAACTCTTCCTTGCGTGCACCCCAGCGCATGCGCTTGGGGATCGGCAGGTCGTTCAGGGAGTCTTCAACGATGGTCGGCAGCAGGCTGGCGGTCGGCTTGCCGGTGATGACCTGGCTGAAACGCAGTTTCGGGCCGCTCTGGTCGATCTCGCTCAGTTCCACGCCACACTTCTTGGCAAAACCAAGGGCGGCCTGGGTCGGGTTGCCTTCGGCGTCGAACGCCGCCTGGCGCGGCGGGCCGTCGAGGTTGATGCTGCGGTCCGGTTGCTGGGTTTCCAGCGCGGTCAGCAACACGGCCAGGCGACGTGGCGCGGCATAGACTTTCTTCGCTTCGAACTTCAGGCCAGCGCTGTGCAGGCCTTTTTCGATACCGGCCAAGAACGCGTCGGCCAGGGTATTGAGTGCCTTGGGTGGCAGCTCTTCGGTGCCCAGTTCAACCAGGAAATCTTGAGCACTCATTGCGCAGCCTCCAGCTTAGCCAACACTTCATCACGCAGGTCCGGGGTTGCCATCGGGAAGCCCAGCTTGGCGCGAGCCAGCAGGTAGGCTTGGGCGACGGAACGCGCCAGGGTGCGCACACGCAGGATGTATTGTTGGCGTGCGGTTACCGAGATGGCACGGCGCGCGTCCAGCAGGTTGAAGGTATGCGATGCCTTCAACACCATTTCGTAGCTCGGCAACGGCAGCGGCTGATCGAGTTCGATCAGGCGCTTGGCTTCGCTTTCATAGAAGTCGAACAGTTCGAACAGCTTGTCGACGTTGGCGTGTTCGAAGTTGTAGGTGGACTGCTCCACTTCGTTCTGGTGGAACACGTCGCCGTAGGTGACTTTGCCGAACGGGCCGTCAGCCCACACCAAGTCGTAGACCGAATCCACGCCTTGCAGGTACATGGCCAGGCGCTCGAGACCGTAGGTGATCTCGCCGGTCACCGGGTAGCACTCGATGCCGCCCGCTTGCTGGAAGTAAGTGAACTGCGTCACTTCCATGCCATTGAGCCAGACTTCCCAGCCCAGGCCCCAGGCGCCCAGGGTCGGCGATTCCCAGTTGTCTTCGACAAAACGGATGTCGTGGACCAGTGGGTCCAGGCCCACATGCTTGAGCGAGCCCAAGTACAGTTCCTGGAAGTTGTCCGGGTTCGGCTTCAGTACCACCTGGAACTGGTAGTAATGCTGCAGACGGTTCGGGTTTTCGCCGTAGCGGCCGTCAGTCGGGCGACGACTGGGCTGCACATAAGCGGCGTTCCAGGTTTCCGGGCCGATGGCCCGCAGGAATGTAGCGGTGTGGAAAGTGCCGGCGCCTACTTCCATATCGTAGGGCTGAAGTACCACACAACCTTGCTCGGCCCAGTATTGCTGGAGGGCGAGGATCAAGTCTTGGAAGGTACGCACGGCTGGCGTAGGCTGGCTCACGAAATTCACCTGTTACTTGGGCTGCGATTTAAAGAGCGGGAGTATACCCGATTCGGCCGCGCCACCATCCCCTGGAGCCTTATGCCACGCTGCTTTTGGTGTTCTGAAGATCCGCTGTACATGGCTTATCACGATCAGGAGTGGGGAACGCCGCTGCGCGATGCGCAGGGTCTGTTCGAGTTGCTTTTACTCGAAGGGTTCCAGGCGGGCCTGTCCTGGATCACCGTTTTACGCAAACGCGAGCATTATCGAAAGGTCTTGTTCGGTTTTGATGCGCAGCGGTTGGCAAAGCTGACCGATGCCGAAATTGAAGCGTTGATGCTGGATCCGGGCATCGTCCGCAATCGCCTCAAGCTGAACGCCACCCGCCGCAACGCCGCCGCCTGGCTGGCGCTGGAGGACCCGGTCGGGTTGCTCTGGTCCTTCGTCGGCGGCGTGCCCAAGGTCAATCATTTCAAGGACCGCAGCGAGGTCCCGGCGATTACGCCGGAGGCTGAAGCCATGAGCAAAGCCTTGAAAAAAGCCGGCTTTACCTTTGTCGGCCCAACCATCTGTTACGCGTTCATGCAGGCCTCGGGCATGGTCATGGACCACACCCAGGACTGCGACCGTTACGCGGACCTGGCCAACGCCGGTTAGAATGCCGGCTTTGCGCACCACACACACGATCAGGAGTGACCTGTGGAAAAGTTTAAAGGCGCCTTGCTGGTAGGCGCTCTTCGATTGTTTGCCTTGCTGCCCTGGCGCGCTGTCCAAGCGGTCGGTACGGCGATTGGCTGGATCATGTGGAAAACCCCCAACCGCTCCCGCGACACGGTGCGGATCAACCTGTCCAAATGCTTCCCCGATATGGACCCGGCTGCACGCGAGCGCCTGGTTGGCCAGAGCCTGAAGGACATCGGCAAGTCCCTCACCGAAAGCGCCTGCGCCTGGATTTGGCCGGCCCAGCGCTCCATCGACCTGGTACGCGAAGTCGAAGGCCTGGAAGTGCTGCACGAAGCCCTCGCCTCGGGCAAAGGCGTGGTCGGCATCACCAGCCACTTGGGCAATTGGGAAGTGCTGAACCACTTCTATTGCAGCCAGTGCAAACCGATCATTTTCTACCGGCCGCCGAAGCTCAAGGCAGTGGATGAGTTACTGCGCAAGCAGCGCGTGCAGTTGGGCAACCGCGTAGCGGCGTCGACCAAGGAAGGCATCCTCAGTGTGATCAAGGAAGTGCGCAAGGGCGGCCAGGTGGGAATCCCGGCCGATCCTGAGCCTGCTGAATCCGCCGGGATCTTCGTGCCGTTCTTCGCCACCCAGGCACTTACCAGCAAGTTCGTGCCGAACATGCTCGCCGGCCACAAGGCGGTGGGCGTATTCCTGCATGCGCTGCGGCTGCCGGATGGCTCGGGCTACAAAGTGATCCTGGAAGCGGCGCCGGAAGACATGTACAGCACCGACACCGCCACGTCCTGCGCAGCGATGAGCAAGGTGGTGGAGCGATATGTCGGCGCTTATCCGAGCCAGTACATGTGGAGCATGAAGCGCTTCAAGAAACGCCCACCGGGTGAAGAGCGGTGGTACTGACTCACCGGCAGTACAACACCCATGTGGGAGGGGGCTTGCTCCCGATGGCGGTGGTTCGGTCATATAGGCATCGACTGACACTGCGCTATCGGGAGCAAGCCCCCTCCCACATTTGCATCCCACTCAGGCTTGGCGGTCGAGTTTTCTCAGGAACACCGTCATCTCTTTCTCAGCCTGCTTGTCGCCATGGGCCTGGGCCGCTTCGATACCCTTCTCCCACGCCTGTCGCGCGGCGTCACCGTCACTCTGCGCTTGGTGAGCCTTGCCCAACAACTTCCACGCCGCCGAATACTTCGGATCGAACTCGACGCACTTCTGCAAATGCTCCGCCGCCTTGGCGTTGTCCTTCAGGTCTAGATAACCCTTGCCCAAACCAAACCGCAGCAGCGCGTTATCCACACCCTTGGCGAGCATTTTTTCCAGGGAATCGAGCATTTATTGTCACCTTGAGCGAAAGAAGGCTGTTGTGGCGAGGGAGCTTGCTCCCGCTCGAGTGCGAAGCGCTCGCAAAATCTATGGGACTGCTACGCAGTCCAACGGGAGCAAGCTCCCTCGCCACAGTGGAATACTCCGATTTAGAAGAAGCTCAACCCCACGTGGAACAGTTTCTCCACATCGCGGATATGTTTTTTATCCACCAGGAACAAGATCACATGGTCACCGGTGGCGATCACCGTGTCGTCGTGGGCAATGATCACTTCTTCATCACGAATGATCGCGCCAATGGTGGTGCCCGGTGGTAGGCCGATATCGCGGATTGCCTTGCCGATCACCTTGCTCGATTTCGAGTCACCGTGGGCAATCGCCTCGATGGCTTCCGCCGCGCCCCGACGCAGGGAGTGCACGCTGACGATATCGCCACGGCGTACGTGGGCCAGCAGGGTGCCGATGGTAGCCAACTGCGGGCTGATGGCGATGTCGATGTCACCGCCCTGGATCAAGTCCACATAGGCCGGGTTGTTGATGATGGTCATCACCTTCTTCGCCCCCAACCGCTTGGCCAGCAGCGACGACATGATGTTGGCTTCGTCATCGTTGGTCAGGGCCAGGAAGATATCGGCGTCGGCGATGTTTTCTTCCATCAGCAGGTCGCGGTCCGAGGCGCTGCCTTGCAGTACGACGCTGCTGTCCAGGGTGTCGGATAAATGCCGGCAGCGTGCCGGGCTCATCTCGATGATCTTCACCTGGTAGCGGCTTTCGATGGCTTCGGCCAAGCGCTCGCCGATCTGCCCGCCACCCGCGATGACGATGCGTTTGTAGGTCTCGTCGAGGCGGCGCATTTCGCTCATGACGGCGCGAATATTCGCCTTGGCGGCGATGAAAAACACCTCGTCGTCAGCCTCGATCACCGTATCGCCCTGGGGCAGGATCGGGCGGTCACGGCGGAAAATCGCCGCGACGCGGGTTTCCACATTCGGCATGTGTTCACGCAGCTGCCGTAGTTGCTGGCCCACCAGCGGGCCGCCGTAATAGGCCTTCACCGCGACCAGTTGCGCCTTGCCACCGGCAAAGTCGATCACCTGCAGGGCGCCGGGGATTTCGATCAGGCGCTTGATGTAGTGGGTGACCACTTGCTCCGGGCTGATCAACACGTCCACCGGAATCGCATCGTTGTCGAACAGGCCGGCGCGGGTCAGGTAGGCCGCTTCGCGCACACGGGCGATCTTGGTCGGCGTGTGGAACAGCGTGTGGGCAACCTGGCAGGCGACCATGTTGGTTTCATCGCTGTTGGTCACGGCGACAAGCATGTCGGCATCATCCGCACCCGCTTGGCGCAGCACCGTCGGGAAAGACGCGCGGCCCTGCACCGTACGGATGTCCAGGCGGTCGCCGAGGTTGCGCAGGCGCTCGGCATCGGTGTCGACCACGGTGATGTCGTTCGCTTCGCTGGCCAAATGTTCAGCCAGCGTACCGCCGACCTGCCCTGCCCCAAGGATGATGATTTTCATCCGGTCACTCCCTTAAAACCATTCAGCCGCGCGCGGCGGCGATCTTGATCAGTTTGGCGTAGTAGAAGCCATCGTGTCCGCCTTCTTGCGCGAGCAATTGGCGGCCGTGGGGCTGCTTGATGCCGGCTGTGGTGGCAAGGTCCAGTTCCCGTGCGCCGCTGGTACGGGCGAGAAAGGCTTCGATCACCTCGGTGTTTTCGGTCGGCAAGGTGGAGCAGGTGGCGTAAAGCAGGATGCCGCCGACGTCCAGGGTCGGCCACAGTGCGTCGAGCAACTCGCCTTGCAGTGCGGCCAGGGCGGCGATGTCGTCGGGTTGGCGGGTGAGCTTGATGTCCGGGTGGCGACGGATCACACCGGTGGCTGAGCACGGCGCATCAAGCAGGATGCGCTGGAACGGTTTGCCGTCCCACCAGGTGGCAGTGTCGCGGCCGTCGGCAGCGATCAGCTCGGCGCTGAGGCCCAGACGGGCGAGGTTTTCCCGCACGCGTACCAGGCGCTTGGCTTCCAGGTCGACAGCGACCACCCCGGCCAGGTTTTTTTCGACTTCCAGGATGTGGCAGGTCTTGCCGCCCGGTGCGCAGCAGGCGTCGAGCACGCGTTGGCCGGGCGCCAGGTCGAGCAGGTCGGCGGCCAGTTGCGCCGCTTCGTCCTGCACGCTGATCCAGCCTTCGGCAAAGCCCGGCAGGCTGCGGACGTCGGCGGCGGCTTCCAATACGATGCCGTCGACGCTGTACACGCACGGCGTGGCGTTGATACCGGCAGTGGTGAGCAGTTGCAGGTAGGCGTCACGGCTGTGGTGACGACGGTTGACCCGCAAAATCATCGGCGGGTGCGCATTGTTCGCCGCGCAGATGGCTTCCCATTGCTCAGGCCAGAACGCCTTCAGGGACTTTTGCAGCCAGCGCGGGTGGGCGGTGCGCACCACGGGGTCATGTTCCAGCTCGGCCAGCAGCGCTTCGCTTTCGCGCTGGGCGCGGCGCAGTACGGCGTTGAGCAAGGCTTTGGCCCAAGGCTTTTTCAGCTTGTCGGCGCAACCGACCGTCTCGCCGATCGCGGCGTGAGCGGGTACGCGGGTGTAGAGCAATTGGTAGAGGCCGACCAGCAGCAGCGCTTCGACATCCGCATCGGCCGCCTTGAAGGGTTTCTGCAACAACTTGGCCGACAGCGCCGACAAGCGTGGCTGCCAGCGCGCCGTGCCAAAGGCCAGGTCCTGGGTGAAGCCGCGATCGCGGTCTTCGACCTTGTCCAACTGCGTGGGCAACGAACTGTTCAGCGACGCCTTGCCGTTGAGGACGGCGGCGAGAGCCTTGGCGGCGGCCAGACGTGGGTTCATTGGGCTACCACTCCAAGGACGGTGCCCAGGGCGAATTTCTCACGACGGCTGTTGAACAAATCGCTGAAATTAAGCGCCTTGCCGCCAGGCAATTGCAGACGGGTCAGGCACAGCGCTTGTTCACCGCAAGCGACCAACAGGCCGTCCTTGCTGGCGCCGATGATTTCACCGGGAGCGCCTGCGCCCTGGGCGAGGGTCGCGGCCAGCACTTTCAAGGCTTCGCCGTTGAGCGTGCTGTGGCAGATCGGCCACGGGTTGAAGGCGCGTACCAGGCGCTCCAGTTCCACGGCCGGGCGGCTCCAGTCGATGCGTGCTTCGTCTTTGTTCAGCTTGTGGGCGTAGGTGGCCAGGCTATCGTCCTGGACCTCGCCTTCCAAGGTGCCGGCAGCCAGGCCGGCGATGGCTTGGATCACGGCAGGCGGGCCCAGCTCGGCGAGGCGGTCGTGCAAGCTGCCACCGGTGTCTGCGGCGGTGATCGGGGTGGTGACTTTCAGCAGCATCGGGCCGGTGTCCAGGCCCGCCTCCATGCGCATTACGGTCACGCCGCTCTCGCTGTCACCGGCCTCGACGGCACGTTGGATCGGCGCCGCACCGCGCCAACGTGGCAGCAATGACGCATGGCTGTTGATGCAACCCAGGCGCGGGATATCCAGTACCGCTTGCGGCAGGATCAAACCGTACGCCACGACCACCAGCAAGTCCGGGTTCAGCGCTGCCAGCTCGGCCTGGGCCTCGGCGTTGCGCAAGGTCGGTGGTTGCAGCACGGGAATGTTGTGCTCCAGCGCCAACTGCTTCACCGGGCTCGGCATCAGTTTTTGCCCGCGCCCGGCCGGGCGATCCGGCTGGGTGTACACCGCGACAACGTCATGAGGGCTGGTGAGCAGCGCCTTGAGGTGTTCGGCGGCAAATTCGGGGGTACCGGCAAAAACAATGCGCAGTGGCTCGGTCATGGGAGGTCTCGGTTAAAAGCAGTCACAAAAGAAAAAGGCTTGCCGCAGCAAGCCTTTGGAAGGGGGCATCAAGCTTGCTGGCGATGCTTTTTTTCCAGCTTCTTCTTGATCCGGTCGCGCTTGAGCGTGGACAGGTAGTCGACAAACAGCTTGCCATTGAGGTGGTCGCATTCGTGCTGGATGCACACTGCCAGCAGGCCTTCGGCGATCAGTTCGAACGGCTTGCCGTCGCGGTCCAGGGCCTTGATTTTCACGCGCAGCGGGCGTTCGACGTTCTCGTAGAACTCCGGCACCGACAGGCAGCCTTCCTGGTATTCGCCCATCTCGTCGGTCAGCGGTTCGAACTCTGGGTTGATGTACACCCTTGGTTCGCTGCGATCTTCCGACAGGTCCATGACCACGACGCGAAGATGCACGTTGACCTGGGTCGCGGCGAGGCCGATGCCCGGCGCTTCATACATTGTTTCAAACATGTCATCGACCAACTGACGAACCTTGTCGTCCACTACGGCCACCGGTTTGGCGATCGTGCGCAGGCGCGAGTCGGGGAATTCGAGGATGTTCAAAATAGCCATAAGCGTAATTGCTGCACATGTGAGGTAGAGGCAAATCGGCGTTGGGATGGACCCAAACAGCCGGTGTGAAACGTCCCGAGGCCGCGAAGGCTCTGGCATTTCACGCGAACGCACATAATAAAGGAGATTCACCCCATGAGGAAATCGCTACTCGTCTTGCTGCTGTGGGCCCCGCTTGCTATGGCCCCGCTTGCCATGGCCTTCGTGCCGCAGCCCGCCCAGCGCCTGGATCAACCGACGCAACAGGCCATCCAGCGCTTTTTACTGCATAACCGCATTCTTGATTCGCCCCACGACCTGGACAGCGCACCCTACATCGTCGCCGCGGATGCTGGCCGAGTGCTGGGCGCGAATGGCGAGCAAGTGTATGCCCGGGGCGTCCTGGACGCTTCCCAGCCAAGTTATGAAATATTCCGGCGAGGCAAGACCTACACCGACCCGCAAACCCGAGAGCTGTTGGGCATCAATGCCGACGACATCGGCACTGCCCGGTTCGTAACGGCGGGCGACCTCACCACCCTGGCCGTGCAGCGGATCACCCAGGAAGTGCGCCCCGGTGATCGCCTGCTGCGCGCGCAATCTTTCGTCGACCCGGCAACCCTTGCGGTCACGCCTACAGCGCCGTTCATCGAAGGGCAAATCATCGATATCCCCAAGGGTGTCACCCAGATTGGCGTACTCGACGCGATAACCCTGAATAAAGGCCGCCGCGACGGCTTGGTTGAGGGCCAACTGCTCAACGTGATCAAGACCGGCGCCAGCGTACGCGACAGCCTGACGGGCGCGCCAACCCAACTTCCTGATGAACGCGCCGGCACCCTGCTGGTGTTTCGCACCTACGAAAAGCTCAGCTACGCCCTGGTGCTCAGTGCCTCACGGCCGCTGGCCGTGACGGACCGTTTCGAGACTGCCCATCAAACACAATAAATAGCCTGCTAAATAAGTTACCAACAGAGTTATCCACAGCTTGTTCCGGTCAAGGATGATCAAATGAATCCGATAAACTGTCATGAAATATCCCCGTCAGAACTGGAAGCCCGACTACGCTTGCACAGGCTGCCTGAGCTGGGTCCGAAGCGTTTTCGCTTACTGATCGAAGCCTTCGGGTCTGCGTCAAAGGCCATCAGCGCGCCTGCCAGTGCCTGGCGTTCGTTGGGGGTACCAGCCATCAGTGCCGATGCCCGGCGCAGCCATGAAGTCCGCGACGGTGCCAGTGCGGCATTAGCCTGGCTGGCGTGTCAGGGCCAGCATTTGCTGATGTGGGACCAGCCGGACTACCCCGCGCTGCTCGCCCAGATTGATGACGCGCCACCGCTGTTATTTGTCGCTGGCGACCCTCTGATTCTGGAAAAACCGCAACTGGCGATGGTCGGCAGTCGCCGTGCTTCTCGCCCCGGCATGGACACGGCGGCTGCGTTTTCCCGCAGTTTGGCGAGCGCCGGTTTTGTCATCACCAGCGGTCTTGCATTAGGCATCGACGGCGCAGCCCATCAAGCGGCATTGGATGTGGGCGGCCAGACAATCGGCGTGCTCGGCACCGGGCTCGAAAATTTTTATCCACAGCGCCACAAACGGCTGGCGGCGGCGATGATTGATCAGGGCAGCGCCGTGGTTTCCGAGTTTCCCTTGGACGCCCCGCCCCAGGCCGGCAACTTTCCCAGGCGGAATCGGATCATCAGTGGCCTGTCCCTGGGCGTGCTGGTGGTGGAAGCCAGCATGGCCAGTGGTTCGCTGATCACTGCGAAACTGGCGGCCGAACAGGGGCGCGAGGTGTATGCGATCCCCGGCTCCATTCATCATCCCGGCGCCAAGGGCTGTCACCAGTTGATCCGCGATGGCGCCGTGTTGGTGGAAACCATCGAGCACATCCTGGAGGGCTTGCGCGGTTGGCAGGCGCTGTCGCGCCCTACGCCGATGCCGGTTGTGCATCCTCTGGTGGCGCTGCTGCACGCGGCGCCCCATACCAGTGAAGGCCTGGCGATTGCCAGCGGTAGGTCGTTGTCCCACGTGTTGGCGACCCTTACCGAGCTGGAGCTGGAAGGCCAAGTCATCTGCGAAAGCGGGCGCTGGCTTGCGCGCTGCTAGGTTTTGTAACGAAGATCGGTAAACTGCGCAGAGCTTTAGTCTGGAGAGTCAACAATGGTCAACCGGTGGCGTGTGCTGGAAACCGCACGAGAAATTCGCGCAGGCGCGGTGATTGCCTATCCAACCGAAGCGGTTTGGGGCCTGGGCTGCGATCCGTGGAACGAAGAAGCAGTGGACCGTTTGCTCGCCATCAAGAACCGTTCGGTGGACAAGGGCCTGATCCTGGTGGCGGACAACATCCGTCAGTTCGACTTCCTGTTCGAAGACTTCCCGCAGGATTGGATCGACCGCATGGCCAGCACTTGGCCTGGGCCGAACACCTGGCTGGTGCCTCATCAGGGCCTGCTGCCGGAATGGGTGACAGGTGTGCACGACACCGTGGCGGTGCGGGTCACTGACCATCCGCTGGTGCGGGATCTGTGCTCGCTGGTGGGGCCGTTGATTTCCACCTCGGCCAACCCTCAAGGCCGCCCGGCTGCCCGCACACGGATTCGCGTGGAGCAGTATTTCCGTGGGCAGGTGGATCTGGTGTTGGGTGGCGCCCTGGGTGGGCGCAAGAACCCGAGCTTGATTCGCGATCTGGTGACGGGTGAGGTGGTGCGGCCTTCGTAGCGCTTTTGTGGCGAGGGCGCTTGCTCCCATTGGCCTGCGAAGCAGGCCCAAAGCCAGCGAATGCGGTTTATCTGAAAAAACATCATCGCCTGTTTTGGGGCCGCTTCGCGGCCCAACGGGAGCAAGCTCCCTCGCCACAAGGGGCAGTCAAGGCAGCAAAATTGTTGAGCCTGTGGTCCGGCGCCCCGACAACTCCGTCTGCGCCTTCGCCGCATCCGCCAGCGCATACCGCTGGTTGATATCAATGCGCACCTTGCCGCTCTTGATCATCGAGAACAGGTCATCCGCCATCGCTTGCAGGTTCTGCGGGTTGTTGGCATAGGTCGCCAGGGTCGGTCGGGTGACGTACAGCGAGCCTTTGGCCGACAGAATCCCCAAGTTCACCCCATCCACTGCGCCTGACGCATTACCGAAGCTCACCACGAGCCCACGTGGCGCCACGCAGTCCAGCGATGTCAGCCAGGTGTCCTTGCCGACGCCGTCGTACACCACCGGCACCTTTTTGCCGTCAGTCAACTCCAGCACGCGCTGTGCGACATCTTCCTTGCTGTAGTTGATCGTTTCCCAGGCACCGAGGGCTTTGGCCACTGCGGCTTTTTCCGGCGAACTCACGGTACCGATCAACTTCACGCCCAGGGCCTTGGCCCATTGGCAGGCCAGCGATCCCACGCCACCGGCAGCGGCGTGGAACAGGATGGTTTCACCGGCCTTCACTTCGTAGGTCTGGCGCAGCAGATACTGCACGGTCAGGCCCTTGAGCATGGCGCCGGCGGCTTGTTCGAAGCTGATGTCGTCCGGCAGGTGCACCAGATTGGCGGCGGGCAACACGTGCAGTTGGCTGTAGGCACCCAGCGGGCCGCTGCCATAGGCCACGCGGT
This sequence comes from Pseudomonas sp. A39, assembly GCF_058145955.1. Classification (NCBI taxonomy): domain Bacteria; kingdom Pseudomonadati; phylum Pseudomonadota; class Gammaproteobacteria; order Pseudomonadales; family Pseudomonadaceae; genus Pseudomonas; species Pseudomonas sp. A39. The sequence goes on along the minus strand of NZ_JBYVMD010000016.1, from coordinate 97,693 downwards.
CGCCGACCTTGAATTGGGTGACTTCGCTGCCAACCGCGTCGACCACACCGGCGCCCTCTGCGCCCAACCCCGATGGCAATGCGGGCGGGGCGTACAGACCGCTGCGGAAATAGGTGTCGATGAAGTTCAGGCCGATCGCCTCATTACGCACGCGCACCTGCTGCGGGCCCGGCTCCGCCGGGGTGTAGTCCACATACTCAAGCACTTCGGGGCCGCCATGGGCGCTGAACTGGATACGTTTTGCCATCTGCCTTCTCCTTGGGTCGAATTCGCGTAGCCCACTATCCCACTCCTAAGCTTGATCTTCGTCAACTGCGGCGCAATGGGGTGCAGTGGTATCCTGTGCGCCCATTTGCCGCCGATGCCCAATGGCCTCGCGTAGCTTTGCCCGATTCAAGGTGATGCCATGACTACCCGCACCGAGGCTGTAAAGGCCTACCTGCTTGACCTGCAAGACCGCATTTGCAGCGCCCTGGAAACCTTCGAGACGGACACTCGCTTTATCGAAGACGCCTGGACCCGGCCAGCTGGCGGCGGTGGTCGCACCCGTGTGATCGAAAGCGGTTCGGTGATCGAAAAAGGCGGCGTTAACTTTTCCCACGTGTTTGGCAGCGGTCTCCCACCCTCGGCCAGCGCGCACCGGCCTGAGCTGGCCGGCCGTGGCTTTGAGGCCCTGGGCGTGTCGCTGGTGATCCACCCGCACAACCCTCACGTCCCCACGTCCCACGCCAACGTACGGTTCTTCATCGCCGAAAAAGAAGGCGAAGAGCCGGTGTGGTGGTTTGGGGGCGGCTTCGACCTCACGCCTTACTACGGCAACGAAGAAGACTGCATCCACTGGCACCGCGTGGCCGAGCAGGCCTGTGCGCCGTTCGGTCCGGACGTGTACTCACGCTACAAGGCATGGTGCGACACCTACTTCCATATCAAGCACCGCAACGAACCGCGCGGCATCGGCGGCCTGTTCTTCGATGACTTGAACGAGTGGGACTTCGACACCTGCTTCGCCTTCATCCGCGCCATCGGCGACGCGTACATCGATGCTTACCTGCCGATCGTGCAACGCCGTAAGGCTATGGCCTATACCGAGCAACAGCGTCAGTTCCAAGAGTTTCGCCGCGGCCGCTACGTTGAATTCAACCTGGTCTACGACCGTGGCACCCTGTTCGGCCTGCAGTCGGGCGGGCGCACCGAGTCGATCCTGATGTCGCTGCCGCCGCAAGTGCGCTGGAGCTACGACTGGAAGGCCGAGGTCGGCAGCGAAGAAGCGCGCCTTACCGACTACTTCCTGCAAGACCGCGACTGGCTGGGCCTTACTGCGCCTAAGGCGGCGGTCTGATGGACCGTTATGTGGTGTTCGGCAACCCCATCGGCCACAGCAAGTCGCCGCTGATCCACCGTATGTTCGCCGAGCAGACCGGCGAGCAACTGGACTACAGCACCTTGCTGGCGCCTTTGGAGGATTTCACCGGCTGTGCCCGTAAGTTTTTTCAACAGGGTCGTGGCGCCAACGTCACCGTGCCGTTCAAGGAAGACGCCTACCACCTGGCCGACATCCTCACCGAACGAGCTCAACGCGCTGGCGCGGTGAATACCCTGAGCAAGCGGCCCGACGGTAGCCTGCTGGGCGACAACACCGACGGCGCCGGCCTGGTGCGCGACCTCAAGGTCAACGCCGGGCTGAGCCTGCGAGGCAAGCGCATCCTGCTGCTGGGCGCCGGTGGCGCGGTACGTGGCGCGCTGGAGCCGTTACTGGCCGAGCAGCCTGCCTCGCTGATCATCGCCAACCGCACCGTGGAAAAGGCCGAGTTGCTCGCCGAGTTGTTCGACGATCTGGGCCCGGTGTCTGCCAGCGGTTTCGATTGGCTGCGTGAGCCGGTGGACGTGATCATCAACGCCACGTCCGCCAGCCTGTCAGGCGATGTACCGCCGATTGCCGGCAGCTTGATCGAACCGAGTAAGACGTTTTGCTACGACATGATGTATGCCAAGGAACCGACAGCGTTCTGCCGCTGGGCGACTGAACAAGGCGCGACGGTGGCGATGGATGGTTTAGGGATGTTGGTGGAACAGGCAGCGGAAGCGTTCTTCCTGTGGCGCGGTGTGCGTCCGAAGTCGGCGCCGGTGTTGGCCGAACTGCGCCGCCAATTGGCCTAACCTCAGTTCAACTGTGGGAGGGAGCAAGCCCCCTCCCACAGTTGAACTGCATTCAGTCTTGAAAGTGAATGGGGCATTGGTCGGCCCCTTCCAGTTTCCTCAACTCTTCCACCACTTGCGGCCTGGCCCGGCGCAACGTCAGGCTACGCCCCAAACCCTTCAAGCGCCGCGCCTCCTGGTGCAGCATCTCCACCCCGGAATAGTCGATAAAGTTGATCTGCTGCGCCTCGATCACCACCCGCTCGCCCTGTAAACGTTGGAGGCGCACTTGCAGGTAGTGGCTGGCGCCGAAAAAGATCGAGCCGCCCACCCGCAACACATCCTCATCGCCATCGCGCCATTGCTGAACCCGTGGTTGCGAGGTGCGCTTGAGGTAGAAGAACAGCGACGCCAGCACCCCGGCATAAATCGCGGTTTGCAGCTCCAAGAGCAAGGTGGCGACGCACGTCAGGCCCATCACCACAAACTCGGCGCGACTGACGCGGAACAACGCACGAATGCCGCGATGGTCCACCAACCCCCAGCAAATCAGCAGGATGCTCGCGGCCATGCTCGGGATCGGAATGTGTGCGATCAGCGCCGCACCAAACAATGCGAACAACGCCACCCACAGTGCGGAAAACACCCCGGCCAACGGCGAGCACGCGCCCGCCTCATAACTGAGGCCCGAGCGCGTAAACGAACCGGCTGACAAGTAGCCGGAGAAAAAGCCGCCAACGATATTGGATAAACCCTGCGCGCGAACCTCTTGGTTGGCATCGAGCAATTGTTGCGAACGCGCCGACAGCGAGCGGGCAATCGACAGGCTGGTCACCAGCCCGAGCATGCCCACCGCCACGGCGCTGGGCAGCAGGCGCAGGATCATGTCCAGGTCCATCGGCAACGGGCTGAACGGCGGCAGCTTGCCAATAAACGAACTGACCAGCGCCACATGCCCGAACATCGCCGGCCACAACCACGCCACCAGGCTGCCCAACGCCAGCGCGATCAACAGCGTCGGCCAGCGGGGCACCAGGTACTTGAGCAGTGCGCCCACCAGTAGAGTCCCCAGCCCGAGGGCAAGGGATGCATGGTCCCATTCGCCGCTGTGGTGGATCAGCGCCAGCAGGCTATTGATCGCCGTGGCCTGGCTCGGCAGATCCAGCCCCAACAGGTTGGGCAACTGCCCCAGGGCAATCACCACGGCGGCGCCCAGGGTGAAACCGAGCACCACCGAATGGGAGACGAAATTCACCAGCGCGCCGAAGCGCAGCATGCCCAGCAGCCACTGGAAAACCCCGGCGAGGAAGGTGAGCAGCAAAATCAGGGTGATGTAGTCCTGGGAGCCCGGCACGGCCAAGGGACTGACGCTGGCATACAGCACAATGGAAATCGCCGCCGTAGGCCCGCAGATCAGGTGCCAGGATGAACCCCAGAGGCACGCGATCAGCACCGGGATGATCGCAGCGTACAGGCCGTATTCGGGAGGCAGGCCGGCGATCAGTGCGTAGGCAATCGACTGTGGCAACGCGAGAACCGCGCCACTGAGGCCGACGATTGCATCCCGGCCGACGCTGGCGCGGGTTTGGCGCGGGAGCCAGCTGAGGAAGGGGAACAGTGTATGGCGGTTGGGCCGGGGCATCGCAGACTCGGTTTAAAGGTTTGGCGCAGAATATCAGTCCAGATCAGTTCCCGTGGGAGGGGGCTTGCCCCCTCCCACATCTGGATTGCATCACGCCTTAGAGTTTGGCTTTAACTGCAGAAAGTGCGTCTTTGCCGTCCAGTGTTTTTACACCCTCCAGCCACTTGTCCAATACCGCCGGGTTGGCTTTGATCCACGCCTTCGCCGCCTCGGCGTTGCTGACCTTGTTATTGGCCACCTGCGCCATGATTGCGTTCTCCATCTCCTGGGTAAAGCTCAGGTTGGTCAGCAATTTCCCTACATTCGGGCAGGCCTGTGCATAGCCCTTGCGGGTCAAGGTATACACACTGCCGGTGTCACCAAAATATTTCTCGCCACCCTTGAGGTAGTGCATTTTCAATTGCACGTTCATCGGGTGCGGAGTCCAGCCGAGGAAGGTCACGAATTTCTGCTTCTTAACAGCCCGTGATACTTCGGCGAGCATCGCCTGTTCGCTGGATTCCACCAGCTTCCACTGGCCGAGATCAAAGTCGTTTTTCTTAATGATTTCCTGCAACGAGATATTTGCAGGTGCACCGGAGCCGATGCCGTAGATCTTCTTGTCGAATTTGTCGGCAAATTTGTTTAAGTCGGCGAAGTCATGCACCCCGGCGTCCCACACATAGTCCGGCACGGCGAGGGTGAACTCGGTGCCGTCGAGGTTTTTCGCCAGTTGCACCACATCGCCATTAGCCACGAACTTGTCGTAGAAGCCTTGCTGCGCCGGCATCCAGTTACCCAGGAACACATCCACCTGGCCGTCCTTGAGCCCCCCGAAGGTGATCGGGACCGCGAGGGTGTCGACCTTGGCCTTGTAGCCCATGCCGGTCAGCAAAAAACCGGTGATGGCATTGGTGGCCGCGATATCGCTCCAGCCTGGATCGGCCATCTTTACCGTTTCGCAGCTGGCGTCCGCGTACACGTTGGCGCTACTCAGTACCAACATACCCAACACCACAGTTAACTTTTGCATGGCCTTCCCTCTGACTATTTATTGGTTTTGGCAGGGTTGTGGATAACGTGCCTTGCGCTCCAGGTCGTCGAGGTCGATGTGGTTGCGCATGTATTGCTGACTGGCGTCCACCAGTGGCTGGTGATCCCAGCTCTTCAGCTTGCCTTGGGTCAGTGCTTCAAACACCAGACGGCGGCGGCGTTGGCTGGCGAGCACCTGTTGGTGGATCGCCGGGATGTCCCATTTGGCCCGCGCCTCGTCCAGGAAGGCTGCAAACAGCGCCTGATGCGGCGGCGACTGGCTGAGTTCTTCCTGTTCCCGAGGGTCGTTGTGTACATCGAACAGTAGACAAGGGTCGTCTTCGCTGTAGATGAATTTGTACGCGCCACGGCGAATCATCATCAGCGGGCTGATGGTGCCTTCGGCCATGTATTCGCCGAACACCTCGTCGTGCCCGCCCTGCCCTTGCAGGTGCGGGACCAGCGAACGGCCGTCCAGCGGCAGGCGCGGGTCCAGCTCGCCGCCGGCCAGTTCCACCAGGGTCGGCAACAAGTCGGCGGTGGACACGGCTTTGGACACGCGGCCTGCCGCGAATTGCCCCGGCGCACTCACCAGCAGTGGCACGCGGGCGGCCATTTCAAACCAGTGCATTTTGTACCAGAGGCCGCGCTCGCCGAGCATGTCGCCGTGATCGCCGGAGAAGATGATGATCGTGTCGTCAGCCAGGCCGGTGTCTTCCAGGGTTTGCAGGAGCTTGCCGACATTGCTGTCGATGTAGCTGCACGCGCCGAAGTAGGCACGGCGGGCATCACGGATCTTATCCACAGGCAGCGGCTTGTCCCATAGGTCGTAGACCTTGAGCAGGCGCTGGGAGTGTGGATCGAGATCGCCTTGCGCGGGCGTTGTAGGCAAAGGGATGTCGGCGTCGTCGTACAGGTTCCAGAACGGCTTGGGAATCGTGTAGGGGTCGTGGGGGTGGGTCATCGACACGGTGAGGCAGAACGGCTGGTCGCCGTCCTCGCGGATATGGTCGAACAGGTACTGCTGGGCCTTGAACACCACCTCTTCGTCGAAATCCAGCTGGTTGGTGCGCACGCACGGCCCGGCTTGCAGCACCGACGACATGTTGTGGTACCAGGTGGGGCGCACGTCCGGCTCGTCCCAGTTGACGGCCCAGCCATAGTCGGCGGGATAGATGTCGCTGGTCAGGCGCTCTTCATAACCATGCAGTTGGTCTGGCCCGCAGAAATGCATCTTGCCCGATAATGCCGTGCGGTAACCGAGGCGGCGCAGGTAGTGGGCGTAGGTCGGCACATCGGCGGGGAAATCGGCGGCGTTGTCGTAGGCGCCGATCTTGCTCGGCAATTGCCCGCTCACCAGCGTAAAGCGCGAGGGTGCGCACAACGGGCTGTTGCAGTAGGCAGCCTCGAACACCACGCCCTGGGCGGCGAGGCGGCTCAGGTTCGGCAACTGGATCGGGGAAGGTCCGTAGAACGGCAGCATCGGCGCGGCCATTTGATCGGCCATGATGAAAAGAATGTTCTTGCGCTTCATGATCTATCGGCATTCCATAGGCGGTGTTTATGCGAATGAGCATGCAGCCCATGGAAAATGGGGTAAAGCCCACCCAAAGCAATGTCTAGGATAAGCACAGCTTATGTATAAAGCCCTCGGTGACCTGTCCCTCGATTTGCTGCGCGCGTTCGAAGCGGCAGCGCGTCACCGCAGTTTCACCGCCGCCGCGATGGAGCTGGGCACTACCCAGCCCGCGATCAGCCAGCAGATCAAGCGCCTGGAAGAACAGCTGGCGATCCGCCTGTTTGATCGCATCTACCGGGGCATCGAGCTGACCGATGCCGGCGCCCTGTTGTTCGAGCATGTGCAGGGCGGTTTGCAGGCCATCAACGCGGGCCTCAGCGCGATCACCCAGCAGGATCAGCACGAAGTGCTGCAAGTGGCCACCGACTTCGCGTTCGCCGCCTATTGGCTGATGCCGCGTTTGCATCGCTTTCACGCGGCCAACCCTCAGGTGGATGTGAGCCTGGTGACCAGCGAACGCAACCACGCCACGTTGCGCAGCGACATTGACGTGGCAGTGCTGTTTGGCGACGGGCGTTTCAAGCAGGGCGACAGCCTGTGGTTGTTCAACGAGGAAGTGTTCCCGGTGTGCAGCCCGCAGTGGCTGAAGGATCAGGCCACACCGCTGACTGTACAAAATTTGCACGATTTCCCCTTGCTGCACCTGCGCCAGGAAAATAACAGCCAGTGGTTCGACTGGAGCGGCGTGTTTCGCGAACTAGGCATCGCCACGGCGCCCACGCCCGGCCAACTGCGCTTCGACAACTACACTCTGCTGATCCAGGCCGCGATTGCCGGCCAGGGTGTGGCCATCGGCTGGCGCCATCTGGTGGATAACCTGTTGGAGCAGAACTGGCTGTGCCGACCGCTCAGCGACACCGTCATCTCGCGTTTCGGCTATTACGTGGTGCAGCCCCAGCGCAAACGCCGGGGGCAGCTGGTGGAGCGCTTTGTCGACTGGCTGGTGGCCGAGCAGGCCAGCAGCGCGCAGTCGCTGACCGGGCTGGCCCTGCCGTCGATTGCGGTCTAGCATCTGGCGCCTATTGGATTCGGAGTCCGTCATGCAACGTATCAAGGGTTACCACGCCCATATCTACTTCGACGCGAACACTATCGAACAGGCGCGCACCTTGTGCGAAGACGCCGCCAAGCTTTTCCCGCTGCGCATGGGGCGCGTGCACCAACGGCCGGTAGGCCCGCACCCGGACTGGAGCTGCCAGTTGGCGTTCGATGCCGAATACATCGGCGTGGTGCTGCCGTGGCTGGTCATCCATCGCAACGGGCTGGTGGTGTTCCTGCACCCGGATACCGGCGATGACCTGAAGGATCACACCGACTATGCCATCTGGATGGGCGCCATGCGGGAACTGAACTTGTCAGCCTTTTCCTGACTCTCATTTCCAAATCATCATCCCTAAATATGGGATTGATATTTATATATTGAGACTTCCTCGCGCGTAGGTTTATATTCGCTGCATCCGCTCAGAACTCAGGTGAAGCGATGCAGGCGCAATTGATCGCGCTCGATTGGGGGACCAGCTCCCTTCGTGCTTATAAACTCGGCCCCGCAGGCGTGGTGCTGGAACAGCGCTCGCTGGCGTGGGGCATCATGCATTTGCCCAGCGAGCCGCGGGTTATCGCTGGCGTTCACTGCAGCGATGGCTTCGAGTTGGCGTTCGATGCTGCCTGCGGCGATTGGCTCGACGCCGCGCCCACCCTGCCGGTGATCGCCTGTGGCATGGTCGGCAGCGCCCAGGGCTGGAGCGAAGCGGCCTACCGCAACACCCCGGTCGACGTGGCGAGCCTGGGCCAGGCCCTGCACCGGGTACGCAGCTTGCGTGGGGTCGACGTGCATATCGTGCCGGGTGTGATCGAGCAGGTTGGCTTGCCCAACGTGATGCGCGGCGAAGAAACCCAGGTATTAGGCGTGCTGCAAGGGCTGGGCGTCGATGGGTTGATCGGCCTGCCCGGCAGCCATTCCAAATGGGTCGAAGTGGTCGAAGGCTGCATCACCCACTTCGACACCTTCATGACCGGCGAGCTGTTCGCGGTGCTGAGCAAGCACAGCATCCTCGGGCGCACCCAGCAACCGTGCGAGCATTTCCAGGCCGAAGCCTTTGACCGAGGCGTGCATGTGGCGCTGTCGACGGACGGCGAGCGCGGTGTGCTGTCGACCCTGTTCAGTGCACGCACCCTCGGGCTCACTGGCGCACTCGCCCCCGACCAGCAGCCCGACTACCTCTCCGGGCTGCTGATTGGCCATGAACTCGCCGGCTTGCCCGGCAGCGCAAAACACACGCCGATCGTCCTGGTCGGCGCCGCTCCTCTCTGCGCCCGTTATCAACGCGCCCTTGCCCTTTGCGGCTTTGCCCACGTCAGCCTGGCGCAGGAAGCCACCGAGCGTGGCCTGTGGCAACTGGCCGTGGCGGCCGGGCTCACTCAACCTGTATCGGAGGCCTGACATGCTCAAGCAAGCACTCGCGCAAAACGGTTTGATCGCCATCCTGCGCGGCATCCGCCCGGACGAAGCCGAGGCCGTTGGCCAGGTGCTGTACCAGGCCGGGTTTCGCGTGATCGAAGTTCCGCTGAATTCGCCTGACCCTTACACCAGCATCCGCACCCTGCGCGACAGCCTGCCCGCCGATTGCCTGATCGGTGCCGGTACGGTGTTGCTGCCTGAGCAGGTCGAGCAGGTGAAGGCGGCCGGTGGCCAGGTGATCGTAATGCCTCACAGCGATGCCAAGGTGTTGCGTGCCGCGAAAGCGGCGGGGCTGTTCCTGTCGCCGGGCGTGGCGACGCCGACCGAAGCCTTCGCCGCATTGGCCGAAGGCGCCGACGTATTGAAGCTGTTTCCGGCTGAGCAAATGGGCCCGGCGGTGATCAAGGCGTGGCTGGCGGTATTGCCGGCCGGCACCTTGCTGCTGCCGGTGGGTGGCATCACCCCGGACAACATGCAGGTGTTCATCGACGCCGGCGCCAAAGGTTTCGGGCTGGGTTCCGGGTTGTTTAAACCGGGTATGACAGTGGATCAGGTAGCGAGCCGCGCCCAGGCTTATGTCGCCGCCTGGAAAGCCCTGAGCTGACTTCAAGTTCCGCGCCCACAGGCGCCGCATCTATAAGAGAGATAACAGATGAAAATCACCAAACTGACGACCTTCATCGTCCCGCCGCGCTGGTGCTTCCTCAAGGTCGAGACCGACCAGGGCGTGACCGGCTGGGGTGAGCCCGTGGTCGAGGGCCGCGCCCACACCGTGGCAGCTGCCGTCGAAGAGCTGTCCGACTACCTGATCGGCAAAGACCCCCGCAATATCGAAGACATCTGGACCGTACTCTATCGTGGCGGCTTCTACCGGGGCGGTGCCGTGCACATGAGCGCCCTCGCCGGTATCGACCAGGCGCTGTGGGACATCAAGGGCAAGGCCCTCGGCGTTTCCGTCAGCGACCTGCTCGGTGGCCAGGTGCGCGACAAGATTCGCGTGTACTCGTGGATCGGCGGCGACCGCCCGGCCGACACCGCCCGCGCCGCTCAAGAGGCCGTGGCCCGTGGCTTCACGGCGGTAAAAATGAACGGCACCGAAGAACTGCAATTCGTCGACAGCTTCGAAAAAGTCGACCTGGCCCTGGCCAACGTGGCCGCCGTGCGTGATGCCGTGGGCCCCAACGTCGGTATCGGCGTCGACTTCCATGGCCGGGTGCACAAACCCATGGCCAAGGTGCTGATGAAGGAGCTGGACCCGTACAAGCTGATGTTTATCGAAGAGCCGGTGCTCAGCGAAAACTACGAAGCGTTGAAAGAACTGGCACCGCTGACCAGCACGCCGATTGCCCTGGGCGAACGCCTGTTTTCGCGCTGGGACTTCAAGCGCGTGCTCAGCGAAGGTTACGTCGACATCATTCAGCCGGATGCGTCCCACGCCGGTGGCATCACCGAAACCCGCAAGATCGCCAACATGGCCGAAGCCTACGACGTGGCCCTGGCCCTCCACTGCCCGCTGGGCCCGATTGCCTTGGCAGCCTGCCTGCAACTGGACGCGGTCTGCTACAACGCGTTTATCCAGGAGCAAAGCCTGGGCATTCACTACAACGAGAGCAATGACCTGCTCGACTATGTGAAAGATCCGCGAGTCTTCGACTACGACAAAGGCTTCGTGAAGATCCCTAACGGGCCAGGCCTGGGCATTGAGATCAACGAGGAATACGTGATCGAACGCGCGGCCATCGGCCACCGCTGGCGCAACCCGATCTGGCGCCACGCCGACGGCAGCTTCGCCGAGTGGTGATTTTCCTCTGAACAAACGCGGTTAGAGAATGTGGGAGGGGGCAAGCCCCCTCCCACATTTACCTCGTTTCTTCAGTCAGATCTGTCCTCAATAAACATAAGAAGAGGCATCCCCCATGCACCCTGAGTCCTTCACCGGGCAGGCTTCTCTCGTCACGCCTACCAGAAAGCGTTTTTTCATCATGGTGCTGCTGTTTATCACCGTGGTGATCAACTACCTCGACCGCAGCAACCTGTCGATCGCAGCGCCCGCGCTGACCAGTGAACTGGGCATCGACCCGGTGCACGTCGGGCTGATTTTCTCCGCGTTCGGCTGGACCTACGCCGCCATGCAAATCCCCGGCGGCTGGCTGGTGGACCGCGTGCCGCCGCGCATTCTCTACACCGCTGCACTGTTGTTGTGGTCCATTGCCACCGTGATGCTCGGCTTCGCTGCCAGCTTTATCGCGCTGTTCGTGCTGCGTATGGCGGTGGGGGCGTTGGAAGCCCCGGCTTACCCGATCAACAGCCGTGTGGTCACCACGTGGTTTCCCGAGCGCGAGCGCGCCACGGCGATTGGCGTGTACACCTCCGGGCAGTTTGTCGGGCTGGCGTTTCTCACGCCGGTATTGGCTTGGCTGCAGCACGCATTTGGCTGGCACATGGTGTTTGTCGCCACGGGCGGCGTGGGCATCTTGTGGGCGGTGATCTGGTACGCGGTGTATCGCGAGCCCAAGGATTTCAAAGGCGCCAACGCCGCGGAGATCGAGCTGATCCGTGAAGGGGGCGGGCTGGTGGATATGCAGGCGAAAACGGTCAAGGCGCCGTTCAGCTGGGTCGACCTGGGCATCGTGTTGAGCAAGCGCAAACTCTGGGGCATCTACCTGGGTCAGTTCTGCCTGAACTCCACGCTCTGGTTCTTCCTGACCTGGTTCCCGACCTACCTGGTGAAATATCGCGGCATGGACTTCATCAAGTCCGGCCTGCTGGCGTCGTTGCCGTTTCTCGCGGCGTTTGTCGGCGTGCTGTGTTCCGGGGTGTTTTCCGACTGGCTGATTCGTCGCGGCGCGTCGGTGGGGTTTGCGCGCAAGTTGCCGATCATTGGTGGGTTGCTGATTTCCACGGCGATCATCGGCGCCAACTACGTGGACTCGACGGCGTGGGTGATTGCGTTCCTGGCGGTGGCGTTCTTCGGCAATGGCCTGGCCTCGATTACCTGGTCGCTGGTGTCGACACTGGCCCCCGCACGCTTGCTGGGATTGACCGGTGGCGTGTTCAACTTTATCGGCAACTTGGCGGCGATTACCACGCCGATTGTGATTGGCTTCCTGGCCAGTGGCGATTCGTTTGCGCCGGCGATCACTTATATCGCGGTGCTGGCGTTGCTGGGCGCGCTTTCCTATGTGTTGCTGGTCGGTAAGGTGGAGCGAATCGAGCTCAATGAATAACCCACGGTCAGGCGCTTGTCGTGGTGAGCGGGCTTGCCCCGCGTTGGGCTGCGCAGCAGCCCCATTGAGGCCGCTGCGTTTGGTCAGGTGTTACGCGCTGACCGTTCTGGGGGCGCTTTGCACCCCAGCGCGGGGCAAGCCCGCTCACCACAGAAGCTAAGTCGCCACCCTATCGTCCGGGCTTAGTTGAGGACGCCGTCGAGAATCTCGTAGACGATGCCGGTGCCCACCGCGATCAACACCACGTCCGGCCCGGAACGGCGCCATTCATAACCTGGATACACCGGGAGGCGCGCCAGTGCACGGTTGTCCAGGCGTTCGCCGTAATAACCACGAGGCAACGGCTGGCCACGTACCAGGCGTACATTCGGCGGCGGCGGCGCGCCACGGGAGAACTGGCCGTGGTTGTCGTGGATGATCTGCCGAACCGGGCCAAAGTCCTGGGGTGGGCCGCCGCGACGGTTATCCGGCGGGCCGCGATGGTCGTCGCCACGTTGTTCGTGCTGGCCTTGCGGGCCGCCACGGTCTGGGCCGCCTTGGTCATAAGGCGCGGCCTGCACCAGGGCGCTGGCGCCAAGCACCAGCACGCCAAGGCCCGCAATCACGGATTTGGGCATTTTCATCGGGTATTCCTCAGGGCACACCTACAAAAAAGGGATCTCGAACACGGTTCGAAATCCCTTGGTCTTGCTGTTTAGGCCGTGCCCGAGCGGGTTGATTCCTCTGTATCAGGAACTTTACCTACTGGTTACGGAGCCTTTACTTACGAGCGTTACGAACGCCTTCCGACAGCGCCGCACACAGGCTCAACACGCCGTCGATGGCTTGCTGGTCGTTGCTGGCGTTGGCGATGTGATCGATCAGCGCTGAACCCACCACCACTCCGTCGGCCAGGCGGGCGATGGCCGCCGCTTGTTCCGGCGTACGGATACCGAAGCCGATGCTGATCGGCAGGTCGGTATGACGACGCAGACGGGTCACGGCTTCCTCGACGTGTTCCAGGGTCGCGGCGCCGGCACCGGTCACGCCGGCCACCGACACGTAGTACACAAAGCCGGAGCTGCCGTTCAGGACTGTCGGCAAGCGCACATCGTCAGTGGTCGGCGTGGTCAGGCGGATAAAGTCGATGCCGGCGGCCTGGGCCGGGTCGCACAGCTCGCCGTTATGCTCTGGTGGCATGTCGACCACGATCAGGCCGTCGACCCCGGCTTCCTTGGCGTCAGCGATGAACTTAGGCACACCGTATTTATGGATCGGGTTGAAGTAGCCCATCAACACCAGTGGCGTGTCGTTGTTGTCCTTGCGGAACTCGCGAACCATCTGCAGGGTTTTCACCAGGTTCTGCTTGGCTTCCAGCGCGCGGATGTTGGCCAGCTGGATTGCCGGGCCGTCGGCCATTGGGTCGGTGAACGGCATGCCCAGTTCGATCACATCGGCGCCGGCGGCCGGCAAACCTTTGAGGATCGCCAGGGAGGTGTCATAGCCAGGATCGCCAGCAGTGACGAAGGTCACCAGGGCGGCGCGATTCTGTTCTTTCAGCTGCGCAAAGCGGGTTTGCAGGCGGCTCATCAGTGTTTCTCCTGCTTAGCGGTTTCCATATGGTGCATCACCGTCTGCATGTCTTTGTCGCCACGGCCCGAGAGGTTGACCACCATCAGGTGATCCTTCGGCAAGGTCGGTGCACGCTTGAACACTTCGGCCAGGGCGTGGGCGCTTTCCAGTGCAGGAATGATCCCTTCCAGGCGGCAGCATTTGTGGAACGCGTCCAGGGCTTCGTCGTCGGTCACCGAGGTGTACTGGACGCGGCCGATGTCATGCAACCAGGCGTGTTCAGGGCCGATGCCGGGGTAGTCCAGGCCTGCGGAAATAGAGTGGGCGTCGATGATCTGGCCGTCGTCGTCCTGCAACAGGAAGGTGCGGTTGCCGTGCAGCACGCCCGGTACGCCGCCGTTGAGGCTGGCGGCGTGCTTGCCGGTCTCGATGCCGTAGCCGGCCGCTTCAACGCCGATGATCTCGACGCTGGTGTCATCCAGGAACGGGTGGAACAGGCCCATGGCGTTGGAACCGCCGCCGATGCACGCCACCAGGCTGTCCGGCAGGCGACCTTCCTGGGCTTGCAACTGGTCGCGGGTTTCCTTGCCGATTACGGCCTGGAAGTCACGCACCATGGCAGGGTACGGGTGCGGGCCGGCCACGGTGCCGATCAGGTAGAACGTGTCGTCGACGTTGGTCACCCAGTCACGCAGGGCTTCGTTCATCGCATCTTTGAGGGTGCCGGTGCCGGCCACCACCGGGATCACTTCGGCGCCCAACAGCTTCATGCGGAACACGTTGGCTTGCTGGCGCTCGATGTCGGTGGTGCCCATGTAGATCACGCATTGCAGGCCAAAGCGCGCAGCCACGGTGGCAGTGGCCACGCCGTGCATGCCGGCGCCGGTCTCGGCGATGATGCGTTTTTTGCCCATGCGCCGTGCCAAAAGGATCTGGCCGATGCAGTTGTTGATCTTGTGCGCGCCGGTGTGGTTCAGCTCTTCGCGCTTGAGGTAGATCTTGGCGCCGCCGCAGAACTCGGTCAGTCGCTCGGCGAAATACAGCGGGCTTGGACGGCCGACGTAGTCGCGCTGAAAGTAGGCCAATTCTTCTTTGAATGCCGGATCGTCCTTGGCCGCTTCGTATTCGCGGGCCAGGTCGAGGATCAACGGCATCAGGGTTTCAGCGACGTAACGGCCGCCGAACGCGCCAAACAGGCCGTTGGCGTCTGGGCCGTTGCGTAGATCGGTCTGGGACTGAGTCATGGGAGGCTCCAGGTAAGCATTCGTGTGAAAAGCAATGACGGCCACTCTACCCCTGACGTTACACACTGAAAACCGATAAGATCGCCGCAACCTGTCAGGAAAACTCACAAATGAGCCGAGACCTTCCGCCCCTTAACGCCTTGCGTGCCTTTGAAGCGACAGCGCGGCTCAATAGCGTCAGCCAGGCCGCCGAGCAATTGCACGTGACCCATGGCGCCGTCAGCCGTCAGTTGAAGGTGTTGGAAGAGCACTTGGGTATCAGCCTGTTCGTCAAGGATGGGCGTGGCCTTAAACTCACAGATTCCGGCGTGCGTTTGCGTGATGCCAGCGCCGAGGCGTTCGACCGGCTGCGGGATGTGTGCGCCGAGCTCACCCAAAGCAGCGCCGATGCACCGTTCGTGCTGGGTTGCTCGGGTAGCTTGCTGGCACGCTGGTTGATCCCGCGCCTGGGGCGCTTGAACGCCGACCTGCCGGATTTGCGCCTGCACCTCTCGGCGGGTGACGGTGATCTCGACCCCAGGCGGCCGGGTCTGGATGCCTTGCTGGTATTCGCCGAGCCGCCGTGGCCCGCGGATATGCAGGTGTACGAACTGGCCAGCGAGCGCATCGGGCCTGTGATGAGCCCACGGTATGCCGGCTACGAGCACTTGCGCCAGGCTCCCGCCCAGGCCTTGTGTGATGAAGCGTTATTGCACACCACCTCCCGCCCGCAAGCCTGGCCCAGTTGGGCGCAGCAACACGGCATCGCGCCCGGCGCGCTGAAGCATGGCCAGGGGTTCGAGCATTTGTATTATTTGCTGGAGGCGGCGGTGGCGGGATTGGGGGTGGCGATTGCACCCGAGCCATTGGTGGCAGAGGACCTGCGAGCAGGTCGCCTGGTGGCGCCGTGGGGGTTCAGTGAAACCCCGGCGCACTTGGCGTTGTGGCTACCCAAGCGCGCCGCAGACGGGCGCGCTGGGCAACTGGCGCAGTGGCTCAAGGCTGAGCTGTTGCGCGAGCCGGTTTAGCCGGGAAACAATCAGTCACCACGTTTGCACAGCAGATAAGCAGCCAGCAGACCCAGTGCACCGACAGCGACGCCGGCTGTGGTCCATGGATGCTCTTGTGCGTAATCTCGGGTGGCAACACCGGTTTCGCGGATTTTGACTTTGCTTTCTTCGTAGGCATCGCTGATCAGGTGACGGGAGTGCTTGAGGGCATTCTCGGCGTTGCTTTTCAGGGCCTTCAACGTTTTGCGCGACTCATCGGACGCATCGTCCTTGAGGCTCTCCAGAGACTTGAGCAGGCTCGAAATCTCGGCTTCCATGCTTTCCAGCGATGCTTTGCGTAAAGAAGTGTTAGCCATTTGGACTCTCCTGAAGTGATTGAGTGGCGTGTGTAGATACCGACTGCGGCCGTTTCAGAAAGTGCAGTAAATCTGAACTTTCAGGTAGGAACCGTCGCCTGAAGCAGTACGAACATTGACTGCTACGCTCACTAGAGACCTCAGGAGAAACGCCATGTCTGATCATCACACGTACAAGAAAGTCGAACTGGTGGGTTCATCGACGACCAGCATCGAGGACGCCATCAACAACGCAATCGCCGAAGCCAACAAGAGCATCAAGCACTTGGAGTGGTTTGAGGTGGCTGAAACCCGTGGCCACATCAAAGACGGCAAGGTCGCGCACTATCAGGTCACCCTCAAGGTGGGATTCCGAATTGCCAGTAGTTGATCGCATCGGTTGAACTTGCCGACTGGCCGATTGCCATAACCTGCGCTACAACCAATGGGTGCCGATGCCACGAGCGTCGGCACGCTCTTTTTGATCAGCGCAAGGAAAGTAACGGATGAAGAAGTTCCTGTTAGCGGTAGGTTTGTTGAGCATTGCCGGCACAGCCCTGGCGGCGGGCAAGCCTTGTGAAGAGCTGAAAAGCGAGATTGCAGCGAAAATCGACGCCAAGGGCGCTTCGGGTTATTCGCTGGAAGTGGTGGACAAAGGCGCTGCAGCCGATGGCTACACCGTAGTCGGCAGCTGCGAAGCCGGCACCAAGGAAATCGCCTACAAGCGCGGTTAACCTCGTGCTCCGGACATAAAACCGACGTACTTGTGGCGAGGGAGCTTGCTCCCGCTGGAGTGCGCAGCGCTCCGGTTTTTGGGGCCGCTACGCAGCCCAACGGGAGCAAGCTCCCTCGCCACAGGTGCGTCGGTTTTTTTCGCGTGGGATTTAGCCCTTCATTACTTGCGCGAGCAGCTCGTAGGAATGAATCCGGTCAGCATGTTCGTACAGGTCGCTGGTAAAAATCAGCTCGTCGGCGCCGGTTTGCTCGATCAACACTTCCAGTTTGGCGCGGATCTTCGCTGGGCCACCGACCATCGCCAGGCCGAGGAAGCTGCCGACCGCCTCTTTTTCATGGGGTAACCACAGGCCATCCATGCTGTCGACTGGAGGGCGCTGCACCAGGCTCTGCCCGCGCATCAGCGCGAGAATGCGTTGGTACACGGAGGTCGCCAAGTAGTCCGCCTGTTCATCGGTGTCCGCCGCAACCAACGGAATGCCGAGCATCACGTAGGGCTTGTCCAGCACGGCCGAAGGCTTGAAGTGGTTGCGGTACACGCGGATCGCTTCATGCATCAGGCGCGGTGCGAAATGCGAGGCGAAGGCGTAAGGCAAACCGCGCTCACCGGCGAGCTGCGCACTGAATAGGCTGGAGCCCAGCAGCCACACCGGTACATTGGTACCGGTGCCAGGCACGGCGATCACCCGTTGGTCAGGCGTACGTGGGCCGAGGTAGGCCATCAATTCGGCTACATCGTCCGGAAAGTCATCGGCGCTGCCGGAGCGTTCACGGCGCAGGGCGCGGGCGGTCATCTGGTCTGAGCCGGGCGCGCGGCCCAGGCCCAGGTCGATACGGCCGGGGTAGAGACTTTCCAGGGTACCGAACTGTTCGGCAATCACCAGAGGCGCGTGGTTGGGCAGCATCACACCACCGGAACCGACGCGAATGGTCGAAGTGCCACCGGCCAGGTAACCCAGCAACACCGAGGTGGCCGAGCTGGCGATGCCGTCCATGTTGTGGTGTTCAGCCACCCAGAAACGGTGGTAGCCGAACTTTTCCACGTGCTGGGCCAGGTCCAGTGAATTGCGCAGCGACTGCGCCGGACTGCCGTTGGCCCGCACGGGCACCAGGTCGAGGGTCGAGAACTTTACGTCGGACAACGATTTCATAAGCCTGCTTCTCCAATGGGGGCGCAGGCTTCTTAGACGAACCAAAACCTGCCGCTTCATGTGCATGTTCTATGCAATGAGGGCATATACCCGAGATTCAATAGCGAGCGTAGAAATTTCCTACTAAATCGCTAGGTTTCTCCGACAAGATGAACTTTGCCGGGCCGTCTATCCTCAGAACCCTTACTGACGCAAAACCACCGTTCGAGGAGACCGCTATGAGTATTGTTAAAAAAGCATCCGCGCATTGGGAAGGTGACCTGAAGACTGGCCTGGGTTCCATTTCCACGGAAACCGGCGTGCTGCGTGAAGCGCCCTACGGCTTCAAGGCCCGTTTCGAGGGCGGCAAGGGCACCAACCCGGAAGAATTGATCGGCGCAGCCCATGCCGGCTGTTTCTCCATGGCGTTTTCCATGATTCTTGGCGATGCCGGGCTCAAGGCTGACAGCATCGACACCCAGGCTGAAGTGACCCTGGACCAGGTTGAAGGTGGTTTTGCGATCACCGCCGTGCATTTGATCCTTAAGGCCAAGATTCCCGGCGCGAGCCAGGCGCAGTTCGATGAACTGAGCAAGAAGGCCAAGGAAGGGTGCCCGGTGTCGAAAGTGCTGAACGCGAAAATCAGCCTGGATGCCACCTTGGTTGGCTAACGCAGCAGGTCCAATGTGGGAGGGGGCTTGCCCCCGATAGCGGTGAAGCAGTCAACATCTCTGTTGCTGATCGACCGCCATCGGGGGCAAGCCCCCTCCCACATTTAGTTCTGCGTTGGATCAGAACTCGTGTTTTGTAAGTGTGGTCCTATTACCATGCAGCCTTAGCCGCACACTCGTGCGCAATGCATTCAGGGAGCTTCAAACATGAAACGTTTTGCCTTGGCAATCATCTGCGGTGTATTGGCCACCTCGGCTGTGGCCGCACCCAAAGACTGCGAAGAGCTCAGGAAAGAGATCGAGGTCAAGATCCAGGCTAACGCGGTTCCGTCCTACACCCTGGAGATCGTCAGCAAGGAAGAAGCCGACAAGCACGACAGCGCCATGGTTGTCGGCAGCTGTGAGAACGGCACTAAGGCCATCGTCTACCAGAAGAACAACGACTGATCAGAGGCAGTTGACGCTGCGTTCTTCCGCGAGCAACTGACGCGCCGAGTCATACAACCGGATATTGGGTGTGAAGGCTAGCGAGCGCCCTTCCAGCACATAGCGCTGGCCGGCCTGGAAGTGATCGTATTCCAGGGTCATGAAGCAGGTGCGGTACATCATCTGGCTCAGCCCACCCAAACCGCCGCCCGCGGGGACTTCAAAGTCGAAACGCACCATCAGTTCATGATGGCCGGGCGGGAACTGGAAGAAACGCCCGTCATCCAGGTTCTTGCCGTCCAGGCGCTGCGCCATCACCAGCTTGGACCCCGGCGTAGGCGTGGTGAAATCGACCCAGGCTTGCTGCGGGTCCACCGGCGGTACGGGCGTGGTGGTGCAGGCACTGAGGAACAGGGCGGCGACGGGAAACAAGAGCTGACGCATGGCAGGCACTCGACGGAAAGAGAGAATTGAGCCCGGCGCCGACGGCAGCAGACTCCCTATGAGTATAAACACGTCATGCGATGGAAAAATTCCGTGCGGGCGCGATAGTCTGGCGGGCAAATTACCCAGGAGCGGTCGGGGCATGGTCAGGCGTTTTCTTCCAGGGTTGATGGTTGTGCTGCTCAGCGGCTGCTCCAGTGTCAGTTATTACGGCCAGTTGGCCAGTGGTCAGTGGCAATTGCTACGCGCCCGGGAGCCGGTGGCGCAGGTGATTGCCGACCCTTCTCGCCCAGCGTTATTGCGCGAGCATCTGGCGCAATCGCAAAAGGCGCGCACGTTCGCCAGTGAACACCTGCACCTGCCCGACAACCAGAGTTACAGGTTGTATGCCGACATCGGCCGGCCCTATGTGGTCTGGAACGTCTTTGCCACGCAGGAGTTTTCCCTGTCACCCGAAACCCATTGCTTCCCCATCGCCGGCTGTGTGGCCTATCGCGGTTACTACAACCAGGGCGCGGCGCGTGGCGAAGCCGCGTTGTTGAAGCAGCAGGGCATGGATGTGTCGATCGGTGGCGTCGAGGCCTATTCCACCTTGGGCTGGTTCAACGACCCGATCATGAATTCAATGATGAACTGGGGTGATGAGCGCCTGGCCACGCTGATCTTCCACGAGCTGGCGCACCAGCGTTTCTATGTGAAGGACGACACCGAGTTCAACGAGTCGTTTGCCAATTTTGTCGAGCAGGAGGGTACGCGCCAGTGGCGTGCTGCACGCGGTTTGGCAGCGGATAGCTTATCGACGTCGAAGCAGCGTGATCAATTTATCCAGTTAGTCCTCGATACCCGTCAACGTTTGGAAAAGCTCTACGCCCAACCGTTGGCAGCTGATGCGATGCGTCAGGCCAAGGCGGATCAGTTCGAGCGTTTGCGCGCCGAATATCGGCACATGCGCGATCACCAGTGGGGCGGGGATAAGCGTTATGACGCTTGGTTCAACCAGCCCATGAACAATGCGCGGCTGTTGCCGTTTGGGCTGTATGACCAGTGGGTGCCGGCGTTTGCGGCGTTGTTTGCGCGGGAAGGTGGTGATTGGGTGAGGTTTTATGCGGCGGTGGAGAGGCTGGGTGGGTTGCCGGTGGGGCAGCGCAAGGCGGCGTTGAGGCAGTTGGAAGGGGGTGGCCTCTAGGGCCTCATCGGGGGCAAGCCCCCTCCCACATTTGAACGGCGTATACAGATCAACTGTGGGAGGGGGCTTGCCCCCGATGGCAGTCTCAGGACCGCTGCAAAAACGCCTGATGCATCTGTGCCAGCGTCTCGAAATGCCAAGTCGGCGCCTCGGCATTCAACTCTTCAAAACTGCCAAACCCATACCCCACCGCCGCCGAATCCAGCCCATTGCTGCGCGCACCGATCAGGTCATGCTTGCGGTCACCAATCATCAGGGTGGTGCTCGGGTCCAGGCCTTCTTCGCTGATCAAATGCGCGATCAGCTCGACCTTATTGGTACGCGTGCCGTCCAATTCGCTGCCGTAGATCACCTTGAAGTGCTTGGCGAAATCGAAATGCCGGGCGATCTCGCGGGCAAATATCCACGGCTTGGACGTCGCCACATAGAGCTGTCGGCCCTGGCTGCCCAGGTCTTCCAACAGCGGCATCACGCCGTCGAATACCCGGTTTTCATACAGGCCGGTGACCTTGAAGCGCTCGCGATAGAAATTCACCGCTTCCCAGGCCTTGGCCTCGTCGAAGTCGTAGAACTGCATGAAGGCTTGCAGCAACGGCGGGCCGATGAAGTGTTCCAGTTTACTCAGGTCCGGCTCGTCGATACCCAGCTTGCCGAGGGCGTACTGGATCGAGCGGGTGATGCCCTCGCGCGGGTCGGTGAGGGTGCCGTCCAGGTCGAACAGCACGGTTTGGTAAGGCAGGCTCATCGGTCGAATCCTTCAGCCAGGTGCAAGTCTTTGAGCTTCACGTAGTTCGCGGCGCTGTAGGTGAAAAAGGCGCGTTCCTTGTCAGTCAGTGGGCGGACCTGTTTAACCGGGCTGCCGACATACAAAAAACCGCTTTCGAGTTGCTTACCCGGCGGCACCAGGCTGCCGGCGCCGATGATCACGTCGTCCTCAACCACGGCGCCGTCCATCACGATGCTACCCATGCCGATCAGGATGCGGCTGCCCACGGTGCAGCCATGCAGCATGACTTTGTGGGCAATGGTCACGTCGTCGCCGATCAACAGCGGGAAACCGTCCGGGTTGAAGGGGCCTGCATGGGTGATGTGCAGCACGCAGCCGTCCTGCACGCTGGTGCGCGCACCGATGCGGATGCGGTGCATGTCGCCACGGATCACGGTCAGTGGCCAGACCGAGCTGTCGGCGCCGATTTCGACATCGCCGATCACCACCGCCGAAATATCGACAAAAGCCCCGGCGCCCAGGGCCGGCGTGTGGTTCTGATAGGTGCGAAGGGTCACGATAGCCTCTCTCTCTTCTGCTGATAGCTGCGGTGGACGTTGATTGTAATTAAGATGGCCCCATCTTTGTTCTTACCTGTTTCTTCAGCCAAGGTGCCAACCGTGAGCGCGAACAACCCTCTTCTGCAGTCCTACGACCTGCCGCCGTTCTCGGCGATCCGTGCCGAGCACGTCCAGCCGGCCATCGAACAGATCCTCGCCGACAACCGCGTTGCCATCGAAGGCATCCTGCAAAGCCAGGGTAAAAACCCGACGTGGGCCGGCCTGGTCCTGGCCATGGATGAACTGAACGACCGCCTGGGCGCCGCCTGGAGCCCGGTCAGCCACCTTAATGCCGTGTGCAACAGTGCCGAACTGCGCGAAGCCTATGAAGGCTGCCTGCCGGCGTTGAGCGCCTACTCCACCGAGATGGGCCAGAACCGTGCGCTGTTCCAGGCCTTTGAAGCCCTGGCCAACAGCCCGGAAGCCGCCGGTTTCGACGTGGCGCAAAAAACCATCCTGGAACATTCTCTGCGCGACTTCCGCTTGTCGGGTATCGATTTGCCGCCCGAGCAGCAAAAACGCTACGCCGAAGTGCAAAGCAAACTGTCCGAGCTGGGCAGTAAGTTTTCCAACCAGTTGCTGGACGCCACCCAGGCCTGGACCAAACACGTGACCGATGAGGCCACCCTCGCCGGCCTGACCGATTCGGCCAAGGCGCAGATGGCTGCCGCTGCCCAGGCCAAAGGCCTCGACGGCTGGCTGATCACCCTGGAGTTCCCGAGCTACTACGCGGTGATGACCTACGCCCAGGACCGCGCCCTGCGTGAAGAAGTCTACGCGGCCTACTGCACCCGTGCGTCGGACCAAGGCCCGAATGCCGGTCAGCATGATAACGGCCCGGTGATGGAACAGATCCTCGACCTGCGTCAGGAGCTGGCTCAGTTGCTGGGTTACGCGTCGTTCTCGGAACTGAGCCTGGCCACCAAGATGGCCGAGTCCAGCGACCAGGTGCTGAGTTTCCTGCGTGACCTGGCCAAGCGCAGCAAGCCGTTTGCCGCCCAGGACTTGCAACAGCTCAAGGCTTACGCCGCCGAACAAGGCTGCGCCGACCTGCAAAGCTGGGACAGTGGTTTCTACGGCGAAAAACTCCGTGAACAACGTTACAGCGTGTCCCAGGAAGCCCTGCGCGCTTACTTCCCGATCGACAAAGTGCTCGGCGGCCTGTTTGCCATCGTGCAGCGCCTGTACGGCATTGAGATCGCCGAGCAGAAAGGCTTCGACACCTGGCACCCGGATGTCCGCCTGTTTGAAATCAAGGAAAACGGCCAGCACGTCGGCCGCTTTTTCTTCGACCTGTACGCCCGCGCCAACAAGCGCGGCGGTGCCTGGATGGACGGCGCCCGCGACCGTCGCCGCACGATTGACGGCGTGCTGCAAAGCCCGGTGGCCAACCTGGTGTGCAACTTCACCCCGGCCGACAGCGGCAAGCCTGCCCTGCTGACTCACGATGAAGTCACCACGCTGTTCCACGAGTTCGGCCACGGCCTGCATCACCTGTTGACCCGTGTTGAACACGCTGGCGTGTCCGGCATCAACGGTGTGGCCTGGGATGCGGTGGAGTTGCCGAGCCAGTTCATGGAGAACTGGTGCTGGGAGCCGGAGGGCCTGGCGCTGATCTCCGGTCACTATGAAACCGGTGAGCCACTGCCCCAGGACCTGCTGGAAAAAATGCTCGCAGCCAAGAACTTCCAGTCCGGCCTGATGATGGTGCGCCAGCTGGAATTCTCGCTGTTCGACTTCGAACTGCATGCCACCCACGGTGATGGCCGCAGCGTGGCGCAAGTGCTCGAAGGCGTGCGCGATGAGGTGTCGGTGATGCGTCCGCCGGCGTACAACCGCTTCCCCAACAGCTTTGCGCACATCTTCGCCGGGGGTTACGCCGCGGGTTACTACAGCTACAAGTGGGCCGAAGTGCTGTCGGCGGATGCCTTCTCCAAGTTCGAGGAAGACGGCGTGCTCAATGCCGAGACCGGCCGTGCGTTCCGCGAAGCCATCCTGGCACGTGGCGGTTCCCAGGCACCGATGGTGCTGTTCGTCGACTTCCGCGGACGGGCGCCGTCGATTGACGCACTCTTGCGCCACAGCGGCCTGAGTGAGGACGCGGCAGCATGAGCGAAGGGCCTGTGATTACCAAAAAGCAATTTATCGCCGGGGCGGTCTGCCCGGCGTGCAGTGAGCCGGACAAGCTGAAGATGTGGACTGAGGACAACGTACCGCATCGCGAGTGTGTGGCCTGCGGCTATACCGACACCCTCAATGACCAGGGGCTGTCGGTGCCCAAGGAGTTGGGGACGCGGGTGAATACCTCGGCGTTGAAAGCGCCTGCGGACCCTAAGGTGCAGGCGGTGCAGTTCTTTCCTAATCCGAAGTTGAAAAAAGACTAGTCGCCTTACGCAGACCCAATGTGGGAGGGGGCTTGCCCCCGATAGCGGTGTATCAGCCAGCCTATTTGGCATTGATAGACCACCATCGGGAGCAAGCCCCCTCCCACTTTTTTGCCCGCGCTTATTCGACTTAGGTCGCTGAATCGATTCTCTTCATGCTTAGCCTGCTATCATTTGTAACTATTGATTGCCGCTACGCTCTATCTCTTTGGATCAGTTGGATCCAATTCGCCGCATACACCCGTTCAAGCCGCTCACTAGAAGCTGGCTGTTCAACCCGTGACCACATGATGAGGTGCCACCATGTCTGATCAAGATCAAGACAACCCCCGGCGTGACTTTTTGCGCAAATCCTTGACCTTGATCCCGGTGGTCACGGTTGCCAGCACCGGCCTTGGCGGTTCGATGCTGATGGCGACGCCTGAACCCGTCCAGGCTGCGCCTGCCAAGCCTGTGGCTGACGAAAAAGCCTACGAGCCGACTTACTTCACGGCCGAGGAATGGGCGTTTATCAACGCCGCCGTCGAGCGTTTGATCCCCGCTGACGCCCAAGGCCCGGGTGCCCTGGAAGCCGGTGCGCCGGAATACATCGACCGCCAGATGAATACGCCGTATGCCAGCGGAGCCCTGTGGTTCATGCAAGGCCCTTTCAACGCCGATGCGCCGCCGGAAATGGGTTGGCAGAGCAAATTGGTCCCCAAGGAGATCTACCGCTTGGGTATTGCCGCGACGGATGCCTGGTCGAAGGCGTTCAACGGTAAGGTTTTTGCTGCGCAAGACAGCGCTACCCGAGACGATATGTTGCGCCGCCTGGAGGCTGGCGGAGGCGAAGTTGCTGCGCATTTCGAGGCGGTGCCGCCGAAGATATTCTTCAATCTGTTGCTGCAAAACACCAAGGAAGGGTTCTTCTGCGACCCGATTCACGGCGGCAACAAAGGCATGGTCGGCTGGACCATGATCGGCTTCCCCGGCGCCCGCGCCGATTTCATGGACTGGGTGGAACGCAACGAGCAGTACCCCTTCCCGGCCGTTTCAATCCGTGGCGAGAGGGCATAAGCGTGGCGACCATCATGAAGAAAGTGGATGCAGTGATCGTAGGCTTCGGCTGGACCGGCGCGATCATGGCCAAGGAACTGACGGAAGCAGGTCTCAACGTGGTCGCGCTGGAGCGCGGCCCGATGCAGGACACTTACCCGGACGGCAACTATCCCCAGGTCATCGACGAATTGACCTACAGCGTGCGTAAGAAACTCTTCCAGGATATCTCCAAAGAGACGGTGACCATTCGCCACAGCGTGAATGACGTTGCCCTGCCTAACCGTCAGTTAGGTGCGTTTTTGCCGGGCAATGGCGTGGGGGGCGCGGGCCTGCACTGGTCGGGCGTGCATTTCCGGGTCGACCCGATCGAGCTGCGTATGCGCAGCCATTACGAAGAGCGCTACGGCAAGCAGTTCATTCCCAAGGACATGACCATCCAGGACTTCGGCGTCAGCTATGAAGAGCTGGAGCCGTTTTTCGACTACGCGGAAAAAGTCTTCGGCACCTCCGGCCAAGCCTGGACCGTGAAAGGTCAGCGAGTAGGCGAAGGCCGTGGCGGCAACCCGTATGCACCGGATCGCTCCAACCCGTTCCCACTGGAAGCGCAGAAGAACACCGTCTCCGCACAGCTGTTTCAGAAAGCGGCTGCCAGCGTGGGTTACAAACCCTACAACCTGCCGTCAGCCAATACATCGGGGCCTTACACCAACCCCTACGGCGCGCAGATGGGCCCGTGCAACTTCTGTGGCTTCTGCAGTGGCTACGTGTGCTACATGTATTCCAAGGCTTCGCCGAACGTGAACATCCTGCCGGCGCTGCGCCAGGTGCCGAACTTTGAGCTGCGGCCCAATTCCCACGTGCTCAAGGTCAACCTCGACAGCACCAAGAGCAAGGCCACCGGCGTGACGTATATCGACGCCCAGGGCCGCGAATGCGAGCAGCCGGCCGATCTGGTGATTCTCGGTGCCTTCCAGTTTCACAACGTGCGCTTGATGCTGTTGTCGGGCATCGGCAAGCCCTACGACCCGATTACCAATGAGGGCGTGGTGGGCAGGAACTTTGCCTACCAGAACATGGCGACCATCAAGGCGTTCTTCGACAAGGACACCCACACCAACAACTTCATCGGTGCGGGCGGTAATGGCGTGGCCATCGATGACTTCAACGCCGATAACTTCGACCACGGGCCTCACGGCTTCGTGGGCGGTTCGCCGATGTGGGTCAACCAGGCCGGCAGCCGGCCGATTGCCGGCACCTCCAACCCGCCGGGTACCCCGGCCTGGGGCAGCGCGTGGAAGCGCGCCACCGCCGATTACTACACCCACCAAGTGTCGATGGATGCCCATGGCGCCCATCAATCCTACCGGGGCAACTACTTGGATCTGGACCCGGTTTACCGCGATGCCTACGGCCTGCCGCTGCTGCGGATGACGTTCGACTGGCAGGAAAACGACATCAAGATGAACCGCTTCATGGTCGAGAAAATGGGCAAGGTCGCTGAGGCGATGAACCCCAAGGCGATTGCCGTGCTTGGCAAAAAGGTCGGTGAACACTTCAACACGGCGTCCTACCAGACCACCCACCTCAATGGCGGCGCGATCATGGGCACCGACCCGAAAACCAGTGCGTTGAACCGTTACCTGCAGTGCTGGGATGTACACAACGTGTTTGTCCCAGGCGCCTCCGCGTTCCCACAAGGCTTGGGCTACAACCCTACCGGCTTGGTGGCGGCGCTGACCTATTGGTCGGCCCGTGCGATCCGCGAGCAGTACCTGAAAAACCCCGGCCCACTGGTTCAGGCATAAGGAGCGATGACCATGAAAGCACTTGTTATCGCGACCTTCGCCCTGTTCAGCAGCTGCTCGGTGAGCGCCGCTGAAACCGACTTGATCAAGCAAGGGGAATACCTGGCCCGCGCCGGTGACTGCGTGGCCTGCCACACCGCCAAGGGCGGCAAACCCTTTGCCGGCGGGCTGCCGATGGAAACCCCCATCGGTGTGATCTATTCCACCAATATCACCCCGCACAAGACCGGCCTGGGCGACTACAGCTTCGAAGACTTCGACAAGGCCGTGCGCCATGGCGTCGCCAAGAGCGGTAGTACGCTTTACCCGGCGATGCCCTACCCGTCTTACGCACGCGTCAGTGACAGCGATATGCAGGCGTTGTACGCCTATTTCATGAAGGGTGTTGAGCCGGTCGCCCAGGAGAACAAGGACAGCGATATTCCCTGGCCCTTGAGCATGCGTTGGCCGCTGGCGGCGTGGCGATGGATGTTTGCCCCGTCTGTCGAAGAGCATCCGGTGCAGGCCGCTGCCGATCCGGTGATCAGCCGTGGCGCTTACCTGGTGGAAGGCCTCGGCCACTGCGGCGCGTGCCATACGCCACGGGCGTTGACCATGCAGGAAAAAGCCCTGAGCGCCACTGACGGCAACGCCTTCCTGTCCGGCAGCGCGCCACTGGAAGGCTGGATTGCCAAGAGCCTGCGCGGTGACCACAAGGACGGCCTCGGCAGTTGGAGCGAGGAGCAATTGGTGCAATTTCTCAAGACCGGTCGCAGTGATCGCAGTGCGGTGTTTGGTGGCATGAGCGATGTTGTCGTCCACAGCATGCAGTACATGTCGGAAAATGACCTGACGGCTATCGCCCGTTACCTCAAGAGCCTGCCGGCGGTGGACCCCAAGGATCAGCCGCACCCGTACGACAAGCAGGTAGCGGATGCCCTGTGGAAAGGCGATGACAGCCAGCGCGGCGCCTCGGTGTATATCGACAACTGCGCCGCCTGCCACCGTACCGATGGCCATGGTTATACACGCGTGTTCCCGGCGTTGGCGGGCAACCCGGTGTTGCAGACGGCGGATGCCACATCGTTGATCAACCTCGTGTTGAACGGCGGTACTCTGCCGGCTACCCACGCGGCGCCGTCGACGTTCACCATGCCGGCGTTCGCCTGGCGCCTGTCTGACCAGGAGGTGGCCGACGTGGTCAGTTTCATCCGGGGTAGCTGGGGCAATAAAGGCGCGCCTGTGACCGCCAGCGACGTGAAGAACCTGCGCCAGAACGACATGCGTACCACCTCTGGCGATGACCTGGGACAAGTGACGCAAAAGCACTGATCCCTCCCTGGCCGCCAAACGGCACTGGTCAGAAACCTCGCGCCTCGATACTGTATATAAAAACAGTATCGAGGCGCTTTCATGTCTACTCCGCTGCCACCCCGAGGCCGGGGCACGGCCACCAACCTGCACAACCGCTTTGCGCCCACTGTCAGCGTGGCCGAAGACGACGGCTGGTTCCAGGAAGTGCCGCCGACCCAGGGCACCGAAGTGCGCATCGAAACGGCCAAGACCATCATCACCCGCAACAACTCGCCGGACTTGCCGTTTGATCGGTCGATCAACCCCTACCGTGGCTGCGAGCACGGCTGCATCTACTGCTATGCCCGGCCCAGCCATGCCTATTGGGACATGTCGCCGGGGTTGGATTTCGAAACCAAACTGATCGCCAAGACCAACGCTGCCGAGGTGCTGGAGCAGCAACTGTCAAAGCCGGGCTACGTGTGTGCGCCGATCAACCTCGGTTCCAATACCGACCCGTACCAGCCGATCGAGCGCGAGTACACCATCACCCGGCAAACCCTGGAAGTGCTGCTGCGTTATCGCCACCCGGTGACCATCATCACTAAGGGTTCACTGATTTTGCGCGACCTGGACCTGCTCACCGAGCTGGCCCGCCAGCGACTGGTGGCCGTGATGATCAGCCTCACCAGCCTGGATGATGAACTCAAGCGCATCCTCGAGCCACGCACGGCGGCGCCCAAGGCGCGGTTGCGGGCGATTCGGGTGATGCGTGACGCCGGGATCCCGGTGGGCGTGCTGTGCTCGCCGATGATCCCGATGATCAACGACAGTGAATTGGAAAGCCTGTTAACCGAAGCCCATGCCGCTGGCGCGCAAAGTGCCGCATACATGATGCTGCGCCTGCCGCTGGAGGTGGCGCCGTTGTTCGAGGAGTGGCTGGCGGCGCATTACCCGCAACGCGCGGCCCACGTGATGAGCCTGGTGCGTCAGGTGCGGGGCGGTGAGGTTTACGACAGCCGCTTCGGCGTGCGCATGCGTGGCGAAGGGCCGTTTGCCGATTTGCTGGCGCAGCGCTTCAGCAAGGCGATCAAGCGCCTGGGGCTCAACCGGCGGGAAGGCTTCAACCTCGATTGCAGCGCCTTTTGTCCACCGGGCAGGCAGATGGCTTTGTTGTAGACTGAAGAGGTAAAAGGCGACATCCCTGTGGGAATGGTCGCGTTTTGACATCACTGAAAGCCGCGAGATAGAGCGGTTCATTCAGTTTGAGTTAAGTTTCGACGGTTACCTTGTTCAGCGAGTGACTGATGAGTCGGCGGCCCGGTTTGTAGCGTTTACAACTATTGCCTTGGCCTGACGTCGAACTGAGCTGAAAACTCCCCCTGCATTAATCAAGAGGATGAATCATGAGTGACAAGGATAAACAGCCGTTGGCTGCGTCGGCTTCTGCCTCTCCGGTGGCTGAAACCGCCGATGCAGCGCTGCAGCATATCGTTGACGGCTTTTTGCATTTCCATCACGACGTCTTCCCACAGCAGGAAGAACTCTTCAAGAAACTCGCCACGGCGCAGAGCCCACGGGCGATGTTTATCACCTGCGCGGACTCGCGCATCGTGCCTGAGCTGATTACCCAAAGCTCACCGGGCGACCTGTTCGTAACGCGTAACGTCGGCAACGTTGTGCCGCCATACGGCCAGATGAACGGCGGTGTTTCCACGGCCATCGAGTACGCGGTTCTCGCCTTGGGCGTGCAGCACATCATCGTCTGCGGGCACTCCGATTGCGGCGCTATGCGGGCGGTCCTCAATCCCGCCAGCCTGGAGAAGATGCCGACGGTAAGGGCCTGGCTGCGGCACGCCGAGGTCGCCAAGTCCATGGTCGAGGACAACTGCGACTGCGCCAATGAAGGCGAAAGCATGAAGGTGCTGACCGAAGAAAACGTCATCGCCCAACTGCAGCATTTGCGTACCCACCCTTCCGTGGCCTCGCGCATGGCCAATGGTCAACTGTTTATCCACGGTTGGATCTACAACATCGAGACCAGCGAAATCCGCGCCTACGATGCCGACCAGTCGGCGTTCCGACCGTTGGGCGGCGAAGGGCCAATTCCTTCCGCGACGCCTAAAGCGCGCTTCTAAAACACTTCCCTGCCGGGTAAAGCGGTGGCTGCCATGGACGCAGCCAGGCTTTACCGCGCCCGGTAAATGCCTCGGGAGAGTCATCATGCGTGCTGCTCAATTGAAAGCTGTAATACCTCGAGAGCTACTCGCCTCGGTGGTCGTGTTTCTGGTCGCCCTGCCCCTGTGCATGGGCATCGCAATCGCTTCCGGCATGCCGCCGGCCAAGGGCCTGATCACTGGGATCATCGGTGGCCTGGTGGTGGGTTGGCTGGCCGGCTCGCCGTTGCAGGTCAGCGGCCCGGCGGCGGGTCTGGCGGTGTTGGTGTTCGAGCTGGTGCGCCAGCATGGGATGATGATGCTTGGGCCGATCCTGCTGCTCGCAGGCTTCCTGCAACTGGTGGCCGGGCGTCTGCGCCTGGGTTGCTGGTTCCGCGTCACGGCCCCGGCAGTGGTGTATGGCATGCTGGCGGGCATTGGCGTGCTGATCGTGTTATCGCAGATGCACGTGATGCTCGATGGCGCGCCCAAGCCTTCGGGTCTGGATAACCTGGCGGGTTTCCCGGCGGCGTTGGCCGAGTCGATCCCGACCTTGGGTGGCGGCTTGGGCTGGCAGGCAGGATTGCTCGGTTTGTCGACGATGCTGGTGATGTACGTCTGGGATAAATTCCGCCCGCAGAAGCTGCGCTTTGTGCCCGGCGCCTTGCTGGGTGTGGGGCTGACCACCGTCGTCAGCCTGGTGCTGGCATTGCAGGTCAAGCGTGTGGAAGTCCCGGAGAACCTTGCCGATGCCATCGATTGGCTGCGCCCCAGTGATCTGCTGAACCTTGCCGATCCGCAGTTGCTGATTGCGGCCTTCGCCGTGGCGTTTATCGCGAGTGCCGAGACGTTGCTTTCCGCCGCCGCGGTAGACCGCATGCACAGCGGGCAGCGTTCCGATTTCGATAAGGAATTGTCTGCTCAAGGTGTAGGCAACATGCTGTGCGGCCTGGTAGGTGCACTGCCGATGACCGGTGTGATCGTGCGCAGCTCGGCCAACGTACAGGCCGGTGCTACCACCCGCCTGTCGGCGATGTTCCACGGTGTGTGGCTGTTGGGCTTTGTATTGCTGCTGTCGAGTGTGTTGCAAAGCATTCCGGTGGCGAGCCTGGCCGGCGTGCTGGTGTACACCGGGATCAAGCTGGTCGACATCAAGGCGTTCAAAGCCCTCGGGCGCTATGGGCGGATGCCGATGTTTACGTATGCGGCGACGGCTTTGGCGATCATCTTTACCGACCTGCTGACCGGCGTTCTGGTGGGCTTCGGGTTGACGCTGGTCAAGCTGGCGCTCAAGGCGTCACGGCTTAAGGTCAGCTTGATCGACTTGCCCCAGGACGGTGAGATGGAGCTGCGTCTGATCGGTGCGGCGACCTTTCTGAAAGTGCCGGCGTTGACCCAGGTATTGTCGACGGTGCCTGCGGGAAGCACCGTGCATGTGCCGCTCAATAACTTGAGCTATATCGACCATTCCTGCCTGGAGTTGCTGGAGGAGTGGGGACGGGCGAATGCGGCGAAGGGTTCAAGGCTGGTGATCGAGGCGCGTGGGTTGAAGCGCCGGTTGGAAGGTCGGGTGAGGACGACGACCGGGATAGGTTCGGCGGCTTCTACTGGCTGACGAAACCGGATAAAAATGTGGGAGGGGGCTTGCCACCTCCCACATTTGGTTCGCGTCAGACTGAAAGTTTAAGCCGGCTGATCCAACGCCAACTCAACCCCCAACTGCCGCGACAGGCACGGCCAGCGCTTCCACGCCGCTTCCGTGTCCGGGCTCTTCAGTTGCTCGCGATAGGCCTCGACCGACTCCAGCGCAAAGCTCTCTTCGTTGAGCATTTCATCCACCGCGTGGTGCACCGCTTCATCCAGCTGGTTGGCAAACGCTTCGCCGATCAGTTGATGGGCGATGACATTGGCCACGGTGGTATCCGCCGGAATCAACGGCTGACCGAAATGCTTGATATACAGATCGTTTACTTCTTCCACCAGGCGATGAGCCAGGTAAGCCTCGTCCAGCAGGCCATCGAGCCCTTCATGGCCGGCCAGGATAGCGGGTGGTTGCAGGAAAAAATGCTCGGCGATCTTCAGCACCGGCTTGATCTGGCTTTCGATACCGGCCTCGCGGGCCACATCGTTGGCGGCGTCCAGCAACTCCGGGACGAGGTCGATGTAGGCGGTCACAAAGCGGGCCATGACAATGTTGCGATCACCGTCAGCCAGGGCGATGGCCGAATGCAGGTGCGGCAATTGTTTTTCCAGTTGCTGGGCCAGCTGGCCCGTGCTGGCTTCGTGTTGATGGGCACGGGAAATCTGCTCGCGCAATGCGGCGGTGTTCATGAAGGCTCCAGTCATGCAGGCGTAGGAATAGGGAGAGGATAAGGTAGCTCGTTTATACGAGCGCCTCAGACGCATTTGTCATAATTATTTCATGGTTATGCGCGGGCGTTATATCGAATCGCGATAGATAACGGGATAAACGATTCCGCCGCCTATTTCATTAGCCTGAAACACCTCATTTTTGCTCATTTACCCCTACACATTGCGGGGTTGCAGAGCGTGTCTATACTCGGATTTGTACGCGATTAGCTGATGACGCCAGACTGCATAAGCAGGCAAGGCTAAGCGGTTGTAAGCAGTATGGAAGCCGCTCCCTTCGACGCAGGTGCATACCGGCGGGATAACAAGAACGATAAGGGGAACCCGCAATGATGCGACATCCACACGTTTGGATGGGCCTCCTGTTGTGGTCGGTATTCGGCCAGGCGCACGCCGCCTGGACAACGAATATGGCGCCAGGGGCGACAGAAGTCAGTCACGCTGTGTTCGACCTGCACATGACCATTTTCTGGATCTGTGTGGTGATCGGCATCATCGTGTTTGGCGCGATGTTCTGGTCGATGATTGTTCATCGCCGGTCCACGGGGCAGGTTGCGGCCAAGTTCCACGAGAGCACCACCGTGGAGATCCTCTGGACCGTCGTGCCGTTGTTGATCCTGATCGCGATGGCCATTCCGGCAACCAAGACCCTGATCAATATCTACGACAGCAGTGAGTCGGATATCGATATCCAGGTCACCGGCTATCAATGGAAGTGGCATTACAAATACCTGGGCCAGGATGTGGAGTTCTTCAGCAACCTGGCCACGCCCGCCGAGCAGATCCACAACCAAGCCACCAAGGGCGAACACTACCTGCTGGAAGTCGACCAGCCGCTGGTGTTGCCGGTGGGGGCCAAGGTGCGCTTTCTGGTGACCGCCGCCGACGTGATCCACTCCTGGTGGGTACCGGCGTTTGCGGTCAAGCGCGACGCCATCCCAGGCTTTGTCAACGAGGCTTGGACCCGCGTAGAGAAGCCTGGCATCTACCGTGGCCAGTGCGCCGAATTGTGCGGCAAAGACCACGGTTTCATGCCCATCGTGGTCGAGGTCAAGTCCAAGGCCGATTACGAAACCTGGCTGGGCGAGCGCAAGGAAGAGGCCGCCAAGCTCAAGGAGCTGACCTCCAAAGAGTGGACGCTGGAAGAGCTGGTAGCCCGTGGCGACAAGGTCTACCACACCACGTGCGTGGCCTGTCACCAGGCCGAAGGCCAGGGCCTGCCACCGATGTTCCCGGCACTCAAGGGCTCGAAAATTGCCACCGGACCGAAGGAAGGCCACCTGAGCCTCGTCTACCACGGCAAGCCCGGCACCGCGATGGCGGCCTTCGGCAAGCAGCTTTCGGAAGTGGATATCGCCGCCGTAGTGACCTACGAGCGCAATGCCTGGGGCAACAACAAAGGCGACATGGTCACGCCTAAAGACGTGCTGGCCATCAAGCAGGCGGAAAGCAAATGACCTACTCCAAGGCGTTTACCTCGACCCGCCCCGCCCACTTGCTTGCAGGAGAACGGCCATGAGCGCTGTGATCGATGACCATGGTCACGCCGACCATGCCCACGGCCCCGCGAAGGGCTTGATGCGCTGGGTGCTGACCACCAACCACAAAGACATCGGCACCCTGTACCTCTGGTTTGCCTTCTCCATGTTCCTGCTCGGCGGCTCGTTCGCCATGGTGATCCGGGCCGAGCTGTTCCAGCCCGGCCTGCAGATTGTCGAGCCGGCGTTTTTCAACCAGATGACCACGATGCACGGCCTGATCATGGTGTTCGGCGCGGTGATGCCGGCGTTCGTCGGCCTGGCCAACTGGATGATCCCATTGATGATCGGCGCGCCCGACATGGCCCTGCCGCGCATGAACAACTTCAGCTTCTGGCTGCTGCCGGCGGCGTTCCTGCTGCTGGTCTCGACGCTTTTCACGCCGGGCGGCGGGCCGAACTTCGGCTGGACGTTCTACGCCCCGCTCTCCACTACCTACGCGCCGGAAAGCGTGACGTTCTTCATCTTTGCCATCCACCTGATGGGCATCAGTTCGATCATGGGCGCGATCAACGTGGTCGCGACCATCCTCAACCTGCGCGCACCCGGCATGACATTGATGAAAATGCCGCTGTTCGTCTGGACCTGGCTGATCACTGCGTTCCTGCTGATCGCGGTGATGCCGGTGCTGGCCGGTTGCGTGACCATGATGCTGATGGACATCCACTTCGGCACCAGCTTCTTCAGTGCGGCCGGCGGCGGTGATCCGGTGCTGTTCCAGCATGTGTTCTGGTTCTTCGGCCACCCCGAGGTGTACATCATGATTCTGCCGGCCTTCGGCGCCGTCAGCTCGATCATCCCGACCTTTTCGCGCAAGCCGCTGTTTGGCTACACCTCGATGGTCTACGCCACGGCGAGCATCGCGTTCCTCTCGTTCATCGTGTGGGCGCACCATATGTTCGTGGTCGGCATTCCGTTGGTGGGCGAGTTGTTCTTCATGTACGCCACCCTGCTGATCGCCGTCCCGACAGGGGTGAAGGTCTTCAACTGGGTCAGTACCATGTGGCAGGGCTCGCTGACCTTCGAGACGCCGATGCTGTTCGCCGTGGCCTTCGTGATTCTGTTCACCATCGGCGGGTTTTCCGGGCTGATGCTGGCGATTGCGCCAGCGGACTTCCAGTATCACGACACCTACTTCGTGGTGGCGCACTTCCATTACGTACTGGTGCCCGGCGCGATCTTCGGCATCTTCGCCTCGGCCTACTACTGGCTGCCGAAATGGACCGGCCACATGTACGACGAAACCCTGGGCAAGCTGCACTTCTGGCTGTCTTTCGTGGGCATGAACATGGCGTTTTTCCCGATGCACTTCGTCGGGCTGGCGGGCATGCCGCGGCGGGTGCCGGACTACAACCTGCAATTCGCCGACTTCAACATGGTTTCGTCGATTGGCGCCTTCATGTTTGGTGCTACGCAGATCTTCTTCCTGTTCATCGTGATCAAGTGCATCCGTGGCGGCGCGCCTGCGCCGGCCAAACCGTGGGATGGCGCCGAAGGCCTGGAGTGGAGCATCCCCTCGCCTGCGCCGTACCACACCTTCACGACGCCGCCGGAGGTCAAATGAACACGCCTTGGCACTGCGTACACGGCCAATGTGGGAGGGGGCTTGCCCCCGATGGCGGTGTGTCAGCCGACATCATTATTGGCTGTAAAACAGCTATCGGGGGCAAGCCCCCTCCCACAATGGCCTCATTCACATTGAGTGGGCGTCATGGCTGAATCCTTGCCGATCAAGCGCCTGGTCACCCGCCTGCTGATCCTGGTGGTGGCAATGTTCGCCTTCGGCTTTGCGCTGGTGCCGATCTACGACGTGATGTGCAAGGCGTTCGGCATCAACGGCAAGACGGCCGGGCAGTACGAGGGGTCGCAGGTGGTGGACCCAACGCGCCAGGTGCGTGTGCAATTTTTGTCCACCAACGCCATCGACATGGTCTGGGATTTCTACGCCAAGGCTGACGAAGTGGTGGTCAACCCAGGCGCGGTGACCGAGATGTTGTTCGTGGCCTACAACCCCACCGACAAACCCATGACCGCACAGGCCGTACCGAGTATTTCCCCGGCCGAAGCGGCGATGTATTTCCACAAGACCGAGTGCTTTTGCTTCACCCAGCAAGTGCTGCAGCCAGGCCAGCGTATCGAGATGCCAGTGCGCTTCATTGTCGACCGTGACATGCCCAAGGATGTGAAGCATTTGACCCTGGCGTACACGCTGTTTGATATCACTGCGCGCCAACCGCCGGTGGCTGTGCACACCGGGGGCTAGCTACTGTTTGCCCGCTCAATCAGGAGAGCGAATACATGTCGACTCATGATACGTACTACGTACCAGCGCAAAGCAAATGGCCGATAATTGCCACGATTGGCATGCTGGTCACCGTGTACGGCCTGGCCGTGTGGTTCAACGACCTGAAGGCGGCGCGCCCGGAATCCCACGGCCCGTGGATCTTTTTCATCGGTGGCCTGCTGGTGGCCTACATGATGTTTGGCTGGTTCGGCGCGGTGATCAAGGAAAGCCGCGCCGGTTTGTACAGTTCGCAGATGGACCGCTCGTTCCGCTGGGGCATGACGTGGTTCATCTTTTCCGAAGTGATGTTCTTTATCGCATTCTTTGGTGCGCTGTTTTATGTACGGCACATGTCCGGCCCTTGGCTGGGCGGCGAAGGGCATAAGGGCATTGCGCACATGCTGTGGCCGAATTTCGAATTTGCGTGGCCGTTGCTGAACAACCCCGATCCGAAAATGTACCCCGCGCCGGAAGGCACCATCAGCCCTTGGGGCCTGCCGCTGGTCAATACCATCCTGCTGGTGAGTTCCAGCGTGACCATCACCATCGCCCACCATGCGCTGCGCAAAGGCCATCGCGGTGCGCTGAAGATCTGGCTGGCGATCACGGTGCTGCTGGGCCTGGCATTCCTGGGGTTCCAGGCTGAGGAATACATCCACGCTTATAAAGAGCTGGGCCTGACCTTGGGCTCGGGCGTATACGGCGCGACCTTCTTCATGCTCACCGGATTTCACGGCGCCCACGTCACCATCGGCACGATCATTCTGTTCGTGATGCTGATGCGCATCCTCAAGGGGCATTTCAATGCCGAGCACCAGTTCGGCTTCGAGGCGGCCAGTTGGTATTGGCACTTTGTGGATGTGGTGTGGATCGGGCTGTTTTTCTTCGTCTATGTGCTGTGAAGCGGTTTACCACGGCGCATGAGAAACCAGTTGGCCGCTGAAAAAGCCCCAGGTGATCAACGCCAGGGTAATCACGGCCAGTACGACACGCACGGTCAAGGCGGTGACGAGGCGATTGGAGTTGCCCTCGTCCTTGACCAGGAAGAACAAGCCACTGAACAGACTCACAACGGTCGCGATCAGCATCAGGGCAATGGCGGCTTTGAGCATGGTCGGGCTCCAATGGGATGGGCGGGCAATGAAAACAAGTATAGCCAGCGCCGCAAAACGCTTTCGTCCAGGGATCGCACCCACTTTAGTGGTGCTGTTGTTGCTGCCGTTGATGGTGGGGCTGGGGTTCTGGCAGCTGTCCCGCGGCCATGAAAAGCAGCTGCTGGTGGACAGTTACACCGAGCGCCGCGCGGCGGATCCGATCAGCAGTGCGCAACTCACCGATATGCCTGACCCGGCCTTTCGCCGTGTGCGGCTGCGCGGACAATTCGATGCCGAACACAGCGTTTTTCTCGATAACCGCATGCGCGACGGCAAGGCCGGCGTTGAGCTGCTGCAACCCTTCCATGACCAGGCCAGCGGCCTGTGGCTGTTGCTCAATCGTGGTTGGCTGCCCTGGCCGGATCGGCGCACGCCACCGGTCTTCAGCACCCCTGAGCAACCTGTGAACCTGGATGCCTGGGTCTACGTCGCCCCCGGCGAAACCTTCCAGCTGCACGCCGACCCGGCGGGCGCGCAATGGCCGCGCCTGCTGACGGCGCTGCACCCGGCCGCGTTGTGGACGGAGCTGGGACGCAGCGGTTTCGCCTACGAGCTGCGGGCCGAAGCCGGCCCCGGCACCTACGAAACCACTTGGCCGATCGTGGCCATGGGGCCGGAAAAACACCTGGCGTACGCCGTGCAGTGGTTCGCCATGTCGCTGGCCCTGTTGGCGCTTTACCTCTACCTCGGATGGCACAACAAAAAGGAGAAGCCCCATGGGAGCGGCCATGAATCCACTCAACATGTCTGAAGTGCCTGATCGGCGCAAAGGCCGTTGGCAGTTGATCCTCATCCTGATGATGGTGATCGGTCCGATGGCGCTGGCGACCTTCATGTACAAGCTGCAGTTTTGGGTGCCGGACAGCCGCAGTTACCATGGCGAAATGATCGGCAACGGCCAGACCCGCGCCGACATCGGCGTGCAGGCTGATGAACAGCGTTGGCAACTGCTGGTGACCGCGCCCGCCGCTTGCGCCGCGGATTGCCAGCAACTGGTGTACCTCGCGCGGCAATTGCAGATTGGCCTGGGGCGCGATGCCTCCCGCGCCAGCCATGCCTTGGCCAGTGCTCAGCCGCTGGGCAGCGACTATGACGCCAAGCTCAAGGCCGAGTACCCGCAACTGCAACGTTACCCGCTGGACCTCTCGACCTTCAGCAAAAATGCCGGTGCGCCGGGTGATGCGCAGCTATGGATCGTCGATCCCCACGGCAACCTGGTGTTGCGCTACGACGCCAAGGTCAAGGGCAAGGACTTGCTCAACGACCTGCGCCACCTGCTGAAACTGTCCAACATCGGATAAGGGCATCGTCATGGCCAAACCTGGATTTCGCCTCGCGCTGTTTGCCACCTTGCTGGCGCTGATTGTCGTGCTGCTCGGCGCCTATACCCGCCTGACTCACGCCGGACTTGGCTGCCCGGACTGGCCCGGCTGCTACGGCTTTATCAGCGTGCCCAAGACCGAAGCCCAATTGGCCCATGCCGAGCTGCACTTCCCTGATGCGCCGGTGGAAGCGGACAAGGGCTGGGCCGAGATGACGCATCGCTACTTTGCCGGCACCTTGGGCTTGCTGATCGTATTGCTGGCCGCGCGCTCGTGGGGCCAT
Source organism: Pseudomonas sp. A39 (assembly GCF_058145955.1). Lineage (NCBI taxonomy): Bacteria > Pseudomonadati > Pseudomonadota > Gammaproteobacteria > Pseudomonadales > Pseudomonadaceae > Pseudomonas > Pseudomonas sp. A39. Next base: position 57,997 of record NZ_JBYVMD010000016.1, on the reverse strand, counting down.
CGGCGCGATCCGGGGCAGCCGGTGAAATTGCCGCTGTTCGTGCTGGCGGTGGTGTTCGCGCAGGCGGCGTTTGGCATGTGGACGGTGACGCTGAAGCTGTGGCCGCAGGTGGTGACGGGGCATTTACTCGGCGGCTTTGCGACCTTGAGCCTGCTGTTCCTGCTGACCCTGCGCCTGTCCGGGGTGTTGCCCGCCTTGATCGTGCCCAAGCGCCTGCAGTATTGGGCAACCGCCGGCCTGGTGCTGGTGATCGGCCAGATTGCGTTGGGCGGCTGGGTCAGTTCGAACTACGCGGCGGTGGCCTGTATTGATTTGCCGACCTGTCATGGCGAGTGGTGGCCGGCAGCGGATTTTGCCAATGGCTTTCATCTCACCCAGCACATCGGCCCCAACTACCTGGGCGGGCAGCTGGACAGCGAGGCGCGCACCGCCATCCACCTCACCCATCGTATGGGCGCCGTCATCGTCAGCCTGGTGCTGTTCGGCCTGGCCTGGCAATTACGCGCGGTCGGCATGACGCGATTGGCCGGCTTGCTGCTGATCGCCTTGGCGGCGCAAATCTGCCTGGGCCTGAGCAACGTATACTTCCATCTGCCGCTGCCGGTTGCGGTAGGGCATAACGCCGGCGGTGCGGCCTTGCTGCTGACGCTGGTACTGGTTAACTACCACGCCCGCACCAGCCTGGTCCGGGTGCGCAACCAGCTGCCGTTCGGCTGGCGCTTTATCCCGCGCAAACACGTATCGGGCCTCATCACCCTTAAAGGAGAGATGCCATGGCGACCTTGATCGGCGCGCGCCACCGCCAGGCGATCTGGCGAGACTATTTGGAGCTGACCAAGCCGAAGGTGGTGGTGCTGATGCTCATCACTTCGCTGGTGGGGATGTTCCTGGCGACCCGCGCCGGCGTGCCGTGGACGGTGCTGGTGTTTGGCAACCTGGGGATTGCCCTGTGTGCGGGGGGGGCGGCGGCGGTCAACCATGTGGTGGATCGGCGCATCGACGCGGTGATGGCGCGCACTCACAAGCGGCCGTTGGCGGAGGGCCGTGTGTCGCCGCTGGCGGCATTGGCGTTTGCATTGTTTCTGGCGGTTGCAGGATTGGCGCTGCTGCTGGCGTTCACCAACCCGCTGGCGGCCTGGTTGACGCTGGCCTCGTTGCTGGGTTATGCGGTGATCTACACCGGCTTTCTCAAGCGTGCCACGCCGCAAAACATCGTGATCGGTGGGCTGGCCGGAGCCGCGCCGCCGCTGTTGGGCTGGGTTGCCGTCACCGGCCACATCAGCGCCGAACCCTTGCTGCTGGTGCTGATCATCTTCGCCTGGACCCCGCCGCACTTCTGGGCCCTGGCCATTCACCGCAAGGAGGAATACGCCAAGGCCGATATCCCGATGCTGCCGGTCACCCATGGCGAGCATTACACCAAGGTGCATATCCTGCTTTATACCTTCGCCCTGCTGGCGGTGAGCCTGATGCCCTATGTCATTCATATGAGCGGCCTGCTGTACCTCGCGTGTGCGCTGGTATTGGGCGGGCGCTTTCTGCAATGGGCCTGGGTGCTGTACCGTGGCGCTCAGCCGCACGCGGCGATCAACACCTTCAAGTACTCTATCTGGTACTTGCTGCTGCTGTTCATCGCCCTGCTCGTAGACCACTACCTACTGTTGAACCTATGACTCGAACTCAAAAAACTGTCTTTATCCTGGTGGCCATTGTCGCGTTGATCATGGGCCTGACCGTCAACAAAGTGCTGAGTGGCAAAGGCCAGGGCGATCCCACCGCCTTGATCGACGCCGGCATCATCCTGCTGCCGCAAAGTCGCCAGCTGCCGCCGGTAACCATGACCAATCAGGAAGGGCAGCCGGTGGTGGTCAATGAGTTGAAAGGCAAGTGGAGCTTGTTGTTCTTCGGCTACACCTTCTGCCCGGACATCTGTCCGACCACCCTCGCCCAGCTGCGCCAGATCAAGAGCGAACTGCCCAAGGACGTTGTGGATAAGCTGCAGGTGATCCTGGTCAGCGTCGACCCGAACCGCGATACGCCGACCCAGCTCAAGCAGTACCTGGGCTACTTCGACCCGCAGTTCCAGGGCCTGACCGGCGCGAATGTGGAGGATGTGCAGAAGGTCTCGAATGCCGTGAGCATTCCGTTCATACCTGCCGATACCAGCAAGCCGAACTACACCGTCGACCACAGCGGCAACCTGGCGCTGATCGGGCCGGATGGGACGCAGCGCGGGTTTATTCGTGCGCCGTTGAATAACCAGAAGCTGGTGGCGCAGTTGCCGGGGTTGTTGAAGCGCAACTAACAGGCGACACATAACAAATGTGGGAGGGGGCTTGCCCCCGATTGCTGAGTGTCAGTCATTGCTTTGGTGGCTGACCCACTGCTATCGGGGGCAAGCCCCCTCCCACATTTTTTGATCTCCAGTGCTTGGGAGATCGGGTTACATCAGAACGCCGGCTTGATCGCGCCTTTGTACTTCTCTTCGATGAATTGCTTCACTTCAGGGGTGTGCAGGGCTGCTACCAGCTTCTTCACCGCGTCGGAATCCTTGTTGTCTTCGCGGGTCACCAGAATGTTCACGTAAGGCGAGTCGTTGCCTTCGATCACCAGGGCGTCCTTGGACGGATCCAGCTTGGCTTCCAGCGCGTAGTTGGTGTTGATCAGCGCCAGGTCGACCTGGGTCAGCACGCGCGGCAGGGTGGCGGCTTCCAGTTCGCGGAATTTGAGCTTCTTATCGTTGCCAGTGATGTCCTTGATGGCCGACAGGATATTGGTCGGGTCCTTCAGGGTGATCAGGCCGTTCTTGGCCAGCAGCAGCAGCGCGCGGCCGCCGTTGGTGGCGTCGTTCGGGATCACCACGTTGGCACCGTCAGGCAGGTCGGCCAGCTTCTTGTACTTGCTGGAGTAAGCGCCCAGTGGTTCCAGATGCACGGCGCCGACGCTCACCAGGTGAGTGCCCTTGGCTTTGTTGAACTCATCCAGGTACGGCTGGTGCTGGAAGAAGTTGGCGTCCAGGCGTTTTTCCGCGACTTGTACGTTGGGCTGCACGTAGTCGGTGAAGACTTTGACCTGCAGATCTACGCCTTCTTTGGCGAGGGCAGGTTTCACGAACTCCAGGATTTCCGCGTGAGGAACCGGCGAAGCGGCGACCGTGATGGTCTCGGCGTGGGCGGAAAACGCGGCAACGGCGGCGAAAGCAACCAGTAGTTTTTTCATCCAACAAGCTCCTTGTTCGGGCATGGGCCGGCGGGGGCCGGCCATGGCCGTTATTTTCGAGAAAAGTGCACCACCAGCTTGTCGCCGACGGTTTGCAGAATTTGCACCAGGATCAACAGCATCACCACCGTGACCACCATCACATCGGTCTGGAAGCGCTGGTAACCGAAACGGATTGCCAAGTCGCCCAAGCCACCGGCACCGACCACACCGGCCATGGCCGTGTAGGACACCAGTGTAATCGCCGTCACCGTAATCGCTGCGAAAATGCCCGGACGGGCTTCGGGCAGCAAGGCATTGGTGATGATCTGGCGCGTGCTGGCCCCCATGGATTGGGTGGCTTCGATGATGCCGCGGTCCACTTCACGCAAGGCGGTTTCCACCAACCGCGCAAAGAACGGCGTCGCGCCCACGACCAGCGGCGGAATCGCACCCGCCACACCCAGCGAAGTGCCGGTGAGCAGCACGGTGAACGGGATCATCACGATCAACAGAATGATGAACGGCAGCGAGCGCAGAATGTTCACAATCAGCGACAGCAGCGCGTACAGGCCCTTTTGCTCGAACAGTTGGCGCGGGCTGGTCAGGAACAGCAGCACACCCAGCGGCAGGCCGAGCACCACGGTGAAGAACAGCGAGCCGAACAGCATGGTCATGGTGTCGCCCGTGGCCAGCCAGATTTCAGACCAGTCGATATTGGCGAAGAAACTCATCAGGACTTCCATTAGCGCAGGACCTCCATGTGGACGTCGGCGGCGGTGAAGCGTGCAAACGCGGCTTCCATGTCACCACCGGTGACGGCGAGGGTCAGTTGCCCGTAAGGGATGTCTTTGATGCGGTCGATACGACCGGCCAGGATGCTGTAGTCCACCCCCGTTTCCCGGGCGACGGTACCCAGCAATGGTGCGTAGGTCGCTTCGCCCTGGAATGTCAGGCGCACGATGCGGCCCGGCACGTGGGCGAAGTCATCGTGTTGCTCGCCTTCGTCGACCTGCTCGGCTTCTTGCACGAAGCGTTTAGTGGTCGGGTGCTTGGGGTGCAGGAACACATCGGCCACCGAGCCTTGCTCGACGATCACGCCGGCGTCCATCACGGCTACTTGGTCGCAGACGCGGCGGATCACGTCCATTTCATGGGTGATCAGCACGATGGTCAGCTTCAACTCGCGGTTGATCTCGGCCAGCAGTTGAAGCACCGAAGCGGTGGTTTGCGGGTCAAGGGCACTGGTCGCTTCGTCGCACAGCAAAATCTTTGGCTTGGTCGCCAGGGCGCGGGCGATGCCGACGCGTTGCTTCTGGCCACCGGACAACTGCGCCGGGTATTTCTTGGCGTGGTCGGACAGGCCGACGCGGGCGAGCAATTCGGCCACTCGCAGGTCGATGTCCTTGCGCGACAATTCGCCGGCCAGGGTCAGCGGCAGCGCCACGTTGTCGGCGACGGTCTTGGAGGCCAGCAGGTTGAAGTGCTGGAAGATCATCCCGACCTGCTGGCGGAAACGGCGCAGGCCGTTGGCATCCAGGGCGGTAACTTCTTCGCCATCCACCGTGATCTTGCCGCCGCTCGGTTCTTCGAGGCGGTTGATCAGGCGCAGCAGGGTGCTTTTGCCCGCACCAGAGTGGCCGATCAGGCCGAATACCTGGCCGTTTTCGACACTCAAGCTGGTGGAGTGCAGCGCGGGAATATCCTTACCGGCGACGCGGTAGGTTTTATGGACGTTTTGAAACTCGATCACGTAGCGAACCTTGTGGGGCGCATGGAAAAGGGATCAGCGGTTAGCCGGGCGCGCATTTTAGCCTGTCCGTATAGCGTTTCTTAGCATTTATTTCGCATTCAACCTTTGATTTGGCAATAACGCGATCAAAGGTCATAAAAAAGGAACGGCCCAAAACCCCATCAGTCACTACTTAAGCAACTCGATTTCCCAGGTGCCGTGCCTGGGGTTTTGCTCAAACGAGCCGGGGACCGCTCTGGCCACTTTGAATAAGGAGTTTTGTCTGATGAGTACCAAGAAGCCAGCCACCCCGCCGAAGAGTGAACTCGCGGGCACCGATACCCTCGACCGTGGCAACACCAACGCCAAGCTGCAGGCCCTGGAGGAATTCCGTTCCGATGCGACCGGCCAGGCCCTGCGTACCAACCAAGGCGTCAAGATTTCCGACAACCAGAACACGTTGAAAGTCGGCTCCCGTGGCCCATCGCTGCTGGAAGACTTCATCATGCGTGAAAAAATCACGCACTTTGACCATGAGCGCATCCCGGAGCGCATCGTGCATGCCCGTGGTACGGGTGCCCATGGCTATTTCCAGACGTATGAGAACCATTCGGCGCTGACCAAGGCCGGGTTCCTGCGTGACCCTGGGCATAAAACCCCGGTGTTCACGCGCTTTTCCACCGTGCAGGGCCCGCGTGGCTCGGGTGATACGGTGCGCGACGTACGGGGCTTTGCCGTGAAGTTTTTCACCGAAGAAGGCAACTTCGATCTGGTGGGCAACAACATGCCGGTGTTTTTCATTCAGGACGCGATCAAGTTTCCTGACTTCGTGCACGCCGTTAAGCCTGAACCGCACAACGAAATTCCTACCGGCGGATCGGCACACGATACGTTCTGGGACTTCGTTTCGTTGCAGCCCGAATCTGCCCACATGGTGATCTGGGCAATGTCTGACCGCGCCATTCCAAAAAGCCTGCGCAGCATGCAGGGCTTTGGCGTGCACACCTTCCGCCTGGTGAATGCCGAGGGTCAATCCAACTTCGTCAAATTCCACTGGCGCCCTACGGCGGGTACTTGCTCGCTGGTGTGGGACGAGGCGCAGAAGCTGGCCGGTAAAGACACTGACTACCATCGCCGCGATCTGTGGGAAGCCATTGAGATGGGCGACTACCCTGAGTGGGAATTGGGCGTGCAGGTTATTCCTGAGGACAAGGAGCATGCCTTCGACTTCGACATTCTCGACCCGACCAAACTGATTCCCGAAGAGCTGGTGCCCATCACCCCATTGGGCAAGATGGTGCTCAACCGCAACCCGGATAACTTCTTTGCTGAAGTCGAACAGGTGGCATTCTGCCCAGGGCATATCGTGCCGGGTATCGACTTCTCCAATGACCCACTGCTGCAAGGTCGACTGTTTTCCTACACCGATACGCAGATCAGCCGACTGGGTGGCCCGAACTTTCACCAGCTGCCGATCAACCAGCCTGTGACACCGCTGCATAACAACCAGCGCGACGCCATGCACCGCAGCACCATCGACAAAGGGCGTGCGGCTTACGAGCCAAACTCCATCGATGGTGGCTGGCCGAAAGAAACCCCGCCGGCGGCGCAGGATGGCGGTTTTGAGTCTTACCCTGAGCGTATTGATGCGCACAAGATCCGTGAGCGCAGCGAGTCGTTCGGCGATCACTTCTCCCAGGCGCGCCTGTTCTTCCGCAGCATGAGCAAGCACGAGCAAGAGCACATCATCGCGGCTTATAGCTTTGAGTTGGGCAAGGTGGAGCGTGAGTTTATTCGCGCGCGCCAGGTCAACGAGATCCTGGCCAATATCGACCTCGAACTGGCCAAGCGCGTGGCCCAGAACCTGGGGCTGCCAGCACCGACCAAAGGCACTGTACCGGAGCGCAAAACCCAGCCGGAGCGCTCGCCAGCATTGAGCCAGGCGAACCTGCTGCCGGGCGATATCAAGACGCGAAAAGTGGCGATACTGGCGGCCAATGGTGTGGACGGCGTGGCGATTGCCGCGTTGAAGAAGGCGCTGGAAGCGGAAGGTGCTCACGCCAAACTGCTGGGGCCGACCTCGGCACCGGTGAAGACGGCCGATGGCAAGAGCCTGCCGGTGGATGCGTCGATGGAAGGCATGCCGTCCATTGCGTTTGATGCGGTGTTCGTGCCGGGTGGGAAAGAGTCGATCAAGGCGTTGAGCGGTGACGGTGTGGCGCTGCATTTCGTGCTGGAGGCGTACAAGCACCTGAAGGCGATTACCGTCGCCAGTGATGCGAAGCCATTGCTCGATCTGTTGAAGCTTGAGGCGGATGCAGGGCTGATCGTCGGGTCGGATGCCAAGGCGTTCAAGGCGTTTTTTGCCGCGATCGGCCAGCATCGGGTCTGGGATCGGGAGCCTAAGGCCAAGGCGATTCCGGCTTAAGTCTTTGGTTGTTTGTTAGATCGTCATCGGGGGCAAGTCGAATCGTCGCTCCGCCCCCGATGCTCTTACTCCGCTTTGCGCGGAATCAGCACAACCTGCGCCGGAATATTCTTCAGAATCTGCCGGTGAATCTTCAGGTCATACCCCGAATCGATACGCTTCACCCGTTTGGTCAGCAAGGTGGCCAGCCACGGGTAATCCTCTGTGCGCGGTGCCTGGATGCTCACATCGCACTGGTAATTCACCACATCGGTGGCAATTGCATCCAGCTGGTGGCGCAGTTCTTCGATATGGGTGAGGTTCAGCGCCACGGTCGTGCTCGGTGCCGACGGGTCGATGACCTTGGCGGCGGGCTTGGCTTCGGCGGCTTTCAGGGCGGCCTCGGCTTTGTCCAGCTCGGCTTTGCGGGCGTGGGTGATTGCGCTGTTTACGCCGCCGGTGAGTGCGGGTGCCTTGGGCATCAGGGCGCGGGCACGGCTGAGGGCGGTGGCGGCGGCGTTTACGTCACCTTTTTGCAGCACGATCTGACTGCGCTGCAGATAGGCTTCGGCCAATTGACGCTGGTAGGTTTCCAACGCCGGGTCGTTGGGCGACTGGGCCTGTAGCGCGGCTAACTGGTCTTCGGCGGTGGCCAACTCGCTGCTGGCCAGGTTTTGCTCCAGCTGTGCAATGGCCACAGCGCGTGCGTCCGGGGCCTCGGGGGCAGCGGGCGGTGTGCTTTGACAGGCGCCCAGCAGCAGGGAAAATGCGGCAAGGAGCAGATAACGGGAGGTGAACGGCTTCATTCCTGCGACTCTCTATTTGCGCAAAAAGCGAGCAAGTCTACACCCCTCGACGGGGCAGGACAAAACTCAGCAAAAACAGGGCGGCGGCCGTGACCACAATCGATGGCCCGGCGGGCGTATCCTTGAACCAGGACAGCGCCAAGCCCCCGCACACTGCGAGCATCCCCAACAGGCTGGCGCCGATCGCCATTTGCTCCGGCGAACGGGCATGGCGCTGGGCAGCAGCTGCAGGAATGATCAACAGCGACGTGATCAACAATACGCCCACTATCTTCATCGCGACAGCAATCACCACGGCGATCAGCAACATCAGGGCCATGCGCAGGCTCGGCACCGGCAAGCCCTCGACCGTGGCCAGCTCTTCGTGCACGGTAATCGCCAGCAATGGGCGCCACAGGGCGACCAGCAATACCAGGACGGCCGCGCTGCCGCCGAGGATCCACGCAAGGTCGGTGGGGCTGATCGCCAGCAAATCGCCGAACAGGTAGGCCATCAAGTCGATGCGCACTTCGTGCATGAAGCTCAGCACCACCAGGCCCAACGACAGGGTGCTCGGCGCCAGGATGCCGAGCAAGGTGTCGGAAGCCAGCGGCTGGCGCTGCTGCAGCGTCACCAGCAGCACCGCCAGGAGCAGGCAGCCCACGGTCACGGCGATGGTGGGGCTGACATCCAGCAAGAAGCCCATGGCCACACCCAGCAGCGCAGCGTGGGACAACGTGTCGCCGAAGTAAGCCATGCGCCGCCAGACCACGAACGAGCCCAGTGGGCCCGCCACCAGCGCCAAAGCCAAGCCTGCCAGCAGGGCGTAGAGCAGAAAATCAGCCATGCTTGCAGCTATCTCCATGAACGTGGGTGTGAGGGGCAACGGGATCGTCGACCACGGCGCCATGCAGATCGTGGGCGTGGTCGTGATGGTGGTGGTAGATCGCCAGGCTTTGGGCATTCTTGCCGAACAGCTCGACGAAGGCCGGGTCGCCGCTGACCTGTTCCGGGTGACCGGAGCAGCACACGTGGCGGTTGAGGCACACCACTTGGTCGGTGGTGCTCATCACCAAGTGCAGATCGTGGGACACCATCAGCACGCCGCAGCCATGACGGTCGCGCAGCCGGGTGATCAGGCTGTATAGCTCGGCCTGGCCGGCGACGTCGACGCCTTGCACAGGCTCATCCAGCACCAACAGTTCCGGCTCGCGCAACAGGGCGCGGGCCAGTAGCACGCGCTGCATTTCGCCGCCGGAGATGCTTTGCACCGGGCTGTCGATCACCTGTTCAGCGCCGACTTCCTTGAGCGCAGCCTGGGCACGGGCGCGATCCACGCCTGGCACCAGGCGCAGGAAGCGCAACACGGAGAGTGGCAGTGTGGGGTCGACGTGCAGCTTCTGCGGCATATAACCGACGCGCAGCTTGGGTTTGCGCCACACGCTGCCAGTGTCGGGCTTGAGCAGTCCGAGCACGGCGCGTACCAAGGTGGTCTTGCCGGCGCCGTTGGGGCCGATCAGGGTGACGATCTGCCCAGGCTCAACGCTGAGTGCGATGTTATCCAGCACGGTTTGCCCGGCGAACGTGACCCCGACCTGCTCCAGGCGGATTAACGCGTTGCTCATCAAGCCCCCTGGCAGCCCGAGCACAGGCCGACCACTTCGACCGTTTGCCCTTCGACCCGGAAGCCGACATCGGCGGAGCTTTTGATGATGGCGTCGCTGATGCTTTTTTGTTCAAGCTCGATGGCGGCGTGGCACTCGCGGCAGATCAGGAACTGGCCCTGGTGCGCGTGCTCCGGGTGGCTGCAGCCGACGAAGGCGTTGAGCGAGGCGATGCGGTGTACCAGGCCGTTTTCCAGCAGGAAGTCCAGCGCGCGGTACACGGTCGGCGGTGCGGCGCGGCGGCCATCCTGCTCGCTGAGCACGCCGAGAATGTCGTAGGCGCCCAGCGGCTTGTGGCTCTGCCACACCAGTTCCAGCACGCGGCGCCGCAAGGCGGTCAGGCGCAACCCCTTCTGTGTGCACAGGGTGTCGGCCTCCGACAGCGCGGTATGCACGCAGTGAGAGTGGTCGTGGGGACGGCTGGCAAGCGGTGTTTTAGGCATGAGCGGCGACAGATATTTGATAGAGACGTTATTATGTTACCCGTTCCTACGCCATTGAGTGGTCATCGTGTCCCGACTTTTTCCCGTTTTTGTCGTATTTGTCACCAGTTTGTTCATTACTGGCGCCGCTCAGGCCGAGGTCAAGGTGCTGACCAGCATCAAGCCATTGCAGTTGATTGCCGCTGCTGTGCAGGACGGCGTAGCGGTTCCCGAGGTGTTGTTGCCGCCGGGTGCATCGCCTCATAACTACGCGTTGCGACCATCCGACGTACGGCGCGTGCAGTCGGTGGACCTGTTGTACTGGATCGGTCCGGATATGGAGAGTTTCCTACCACGCGTGCTGAAAGGTCGTACGGCCGCAACGGTGGCGGTGCAGGACCTACCGGGCATGAAACTGCGTCGATTCGCCGAAGATAGCCACTCCCACGCCGACGATGCCGACGAGCACGACCACGATCACCGTCCAGGCAGCCTGGATGCGCACTTGTGGCTATCGACCGTAAACGCTCGGGTGATTGCCGCGCGTATGGCGACTGACCTGGCGACAGCCGACCCGGCCAATGCCACGCGTTACCAGAGCAACGTGAAGGCCTTCGATGAACGCCTGGATGCCCTGGACGCGCGCTTGAAAGCCCGCCTGGCGCCGATTGATGGCAAACCTTACTTCGTGTTCCACGAAGCCTTCGATTACTTCGAAGACGCTTATGGGCTCAAGCATGCCGGTGTGTTCAGCGTTGCCGCAGAGGTACAGCCTGGTGCCCAGCACGTGGCGGCGATGCGTACGCGTTTGCAGGAAGTGGGCAAGACGTGCGTGTTCAGCGAGCCGCCGTTGCGCCCGCGTTTGGCTGAAACGCTGGTGGCCGGGTTGCCGGTGAAGCTGGCGGAGTTGGACGCGCTCGGCGGGTATACCCCGGCGACGGCTCAAGGTTATGAGCAGGTGTTGGAGAAGTTGGGGAATGACTTGGCCGGGTGCCTGGAGTCGTTGTAACAGACGGCGCAGGTCTAATGTGGGAGCTGGCTTGCCTGCGATTGCGGTGGGCCTGCGACGAAATTGCTGGCTGACCTGACGCTATCGCAGGCAAGCCAGCTCCCACATTGACCGAGTTGGGGCTTTAGAGGGCGAACGGTAGTTGGATCGTGACCTGCTGGCGTTGTGCCAAGCGGTGCTCGAACTCTGCCGGGTCATGGATCAACACATCCTGCCCTGCAAACGACTCGGCGGCGATCAGGCGTGACAGCCAGAACCGCACACACGCCACCCGCAACATCGTCGGCCACAGTTCGGCTTCCTTGGCAGTGAACGGTCGCAGGCCGGCATAGGCGCCGAGCAGCGCACGGGCGCGTTGCCCGTCAATCACGCCATCCGCGTCCGAGCACCAGTCATTCAGGGCGATTGCCACGTCGTAGAGCATCGGGCCAGAGCAGGCGTTGTAGAAGTCGATCAGGCCGGTGAGGTGCGTGCCTTCGAACATCGCGTTATCGCGGAACAGGTCGGCGTGCACATTGGCGCGCGGCAGAGCGAGGATCTGGGCCTTGTGCGCTTTGATCTCATTCAGCGCGTCTTGCAGCAGGCGCTGCTGTGCGTCGTTCAAGTGCGAAATCAACTGCGCGCCTTCGTTGAGCATCCAGTCCAGGCCGCGATCGGTCTTACGTTCCAGTACCTTCTCGCCTTGTGTCGCCAAGTGCAGGTGGCCAAGCAGGTCGCCGACCTGGGCGCAGTGCTGGGCGTTGGCGTCCTTGATGTGCTTGCCGGCCAGGCGCGGTTGCAGCAGGGCCGGTTTGCCTTTCAGCTCGCGCAGGGCCACACCGTCGGTGGTGCGCAGGGCGTAGGGCACGGGCAGGTCGGCGTCGTGGAGCACGTCGAGCAGTTCGATGAAGAACGGCATTTCCGCGACCGGGCCGCGTTCAACCAGGGTCAGGACGAATTCACCCTGCTCCAGGCTGATAAAGAAATTGGTGTTTTCGCTACCGGCGGCAATCCCCTGGAAGTCGATCAGGCGGCCGAGCCCGTAAGGGGCGAGAAAGGTTTCCAGCTCGGGCCGAGCCAGGGGGGTGAACACAGACATGGTTAAAACTGCCAGTACGGGCGCCGCGGTGTGCGGCGCCAATTGAAGTTAAGAAATCATTTCCATTCGAAGATCTTCCATGACGGGATCAGCATATCCGGCTGGTCAGAGCGTATGAAGTTCGCGTCGGTTCCGTCCGCGCGTACCAGGAAATACGGAGGTGCACCCTTCGGGGTGACCTTGATTGCGTACAGGAAACCGTTCTGACGGTATTCCTGGATGGTCTTGTCGCCTTCCGTGCGGATCGTAACTTCCGGATCACCCCCAGGGGCATCGTCTGCCGCCATGGCAGCCATCGGAGCGAGTGCAATCAAGCCGGTCAACAGCAGGCGATTGAATGTACGCATGATAACCTTGTCCCTTTGTCGTCATTGGTCCGGCTATTCTAGCGCCTGACCCGCCGAAAAGGTTGATTCTGCTCATGAGCCAAGCACCCCTCGTCCTGGTGGACGGTTCTTCTTATCTGTACCGCGCGTTCCATGCGCTGCCACCGCTGACCACCTCCAAAGGCCTGCCCACCGGCGCGGTCAAGGGGGTGTTGAACATGCTCAAAAGCCTGCGCAAGCAGTACCCGGACAGTCCGTTCGCGGTGGTGTTCGACGCCAAGGGTGGGACCTTTCGCGATGACATGTACGCCGAATACAAGGCCAACCGCCCGAGCATGCCTGATGACATGCGCCTGCAGATCGAGCCGCTGCACCAGAGTGTGATCGCCCTGGGCTTCCCGTTGTTGTGCGTCGAAGGCGTTGAGGCCGATGACGTGATCGGCACCCTGGCCCGCAGCAGTGCGGCCGCTGACCGTCCGGTGGTGATCTCCACCGGGGACAAGGACATGGCACAGCTGGTCGACGGGCACATTACCTTGGTCAATACCATGACCGGTAGCGCGATGGACATCGAGGGCGTGAAGGAGAAATTCGGTGTCGCTCCCGAGCAGATCATCGACTATCTGGCCTTGATGGGCGATTCGTCCGACAACATCCCAGGCGTCCCGGGCATTGGTCCGAAGACGGCTTCCGGCTTGCTGGTCGGTGTGAACGGTGGCCTTAAAGAGCTGTATGAACAGCTGGATATCGTGCCGACCCTGCCTATTCGGGGCGCGAAGACGCTGCCGGCCAAGCTGGAAGAGCATAAGGAGATGGCGTTCCTTTCCTACCAGTTGGCGACGATCAAGATTGATGTGCCGCTGGATGTGGGCCTGGATGACCTGCACCTGATTGAGCCGGACCGTGAAAAACTGCTGGAGCTGTACACGCTGCTGGAGTTCAAGAGCTGGTTTGATGAGATCCAGCGCGACGCCAAGCGGGTGGAGCTCAAGGCTGCGCCGGTTGTTGAGGACGTCGCTGAGGTAGCGGCGCCGGCGGAGGCGACCTACACCACGATCCTTGATCAGGCCACCTTCGACATCTGGTTGAAGAAGCTCAACGACGCGAAGCTGTTCGCCTTCGACACCGAAACGACCGGGATCGATGCCCAGCAGGCGCAGTTGGTGGGTGTTTCCTTCGCGGTGCAGCCCCACGAAGCGGCCTATATCCCGCTGACCCACGCCTACATCGGCGCGCCGGAGCAGCTGGATCGCGATACCGTGCTGCTGGCCCTCAAACCGCTGCTGGAAGACCTGACCAAGCTCAAGGTCGGCCAGCACGCCAAGTTCGACATGAACATCCTGGCCAATTGCGCCATCGGCGGCGACCCGGCGCACGGCATTACCGTGCGGGGTATCGCCTTCGACACCATGCTCGAATCCTATGTGTTGAACGCCACCGCAACGCGGCATGACATGGACAGCCTGGCCAAGAAGTACCTGGACTACGACACCGTCGCCTTCCAGGACATTGCCGGCAAGGGTGCCAAGCAGCTGACTTTCGATCAGATCGCGCTGGAGCAGGCTGGCCCTTATGCGGCGGAAGACGCCGATGTGACCTTGCGTCTGCACCAGGCGCTGTTTGCGCAACTTTCAGCCATTCCGAGCCTGGCGAGTGTGCTCACGGATATCGAGATTCCGTTGGTGCCGGTGTTGGCGCGTATTGAGCGCCAGGGTGCGCTGGTCGACAAGGACCTGCTGGGTATCCAGAGCATCGAACTGGGCAACAAGATGGTCGAGCTGGAGCGCCAGGCGTTCGAGATCGCCGGTGAAGAATTCAACCTGGGTTCGCCCAAGCAACTCGGGGCGATTCTTTACGAAAAACTCGGCCTGCCGGTACTGAAGAAAACCGGCAAAGGCCAGGCTTCAACCGCCGAAGAAGTGCTGGCAAAGCTGGCCGAAGATGACTACCCGCTGCCCAAGGTGCTGATGCAGTACCGCAGCATGAGCAAGCTGAAAAGCACCTACACCGACCGTCTGCCGGAACAGATCAACCCGCGCACCGGGCGTATCCACACGTCTTATCACCAGGCGGTGGCGGCGACCGGGCGTTTATCGTCCAGCGATCCGAACCTGCAGAACATCCCGGTGCGTACCGCTGAAGGGCGGCGGATTCGCCAGGCCTTCATCGCGCCCAAAGGCTACAAAATGCTGGCGGCGGACTATTCGCAAATTGAGCTGCGGATCATGGCTCACCTGTCGAAGGACGAAGGTTTGATGAACGCCTTCCGTCACAACCTCGACGTGCACACGGCCACGGCGGCCGAGGTGTTCAAGGTTGAGCTGGGTGACGTCACGTCTGATCAGCGCCGCAGCGCCAAGGCGATCAACTTTGGTTTGATCTATGGCATGGGCGCACAGAAGCTGGGCAAGGATATTGGCGTCGATACCAAGACGGCCAAGGCGTACATCGATGTGTATTTCGCCCGTTATCCCGGGGTTCGTGAGTACATGGAACGCACCCGCGCCCAGGCGTCCGATCAGGGCTACGTAGAGACCTTCTTCGGTCGCCGCCTCTACTTGCCGGATATCCATTCCAACAAGCCCCAGGAGCGCGCGGCGGCTGAACGCACTGCCATCAACGCGCCCATGCAGGGCACAGCGGCAGACATCATCAAGAAAGCCATGGTGCTGGTGGATAACTGGCTGACGGATTCAGGCCTGGATGCCAAGGTGATCCTGCAGGTGCACGATGAATTGGTGCTGGAAGTGCGTGAGGATCTGGTCGCGGAAGTCAGCGAGAAGATTCGCGAGCACATGAGTGCCGCTGCTCAGCTGGATGTGCCGCTGCTGGTGGAAGTGGGCGTCGGCGATAACTGGGACCAGGCGCACTGATCTCGGGGCTTTGCTGCCACTGTGGGGTGGTGGCAGAGTGCTTTAGTCCGGAAATCGCTGTCAGTTATTTCAAATAGTTTTTCGAACCTGCCGGAACTTAACCCGTGAATTGCCACTCAGAGTTACTGAATGGGTGGTGAAGCCCTTCAATGCTCCTATGTTGTGTTAAGTGTTGGCAGATATCTGGACCCCGCCCTAGCGGTCCGGAACTTGAACCCCGAACTTCCCCTCCCCATACGAAGTCCGGGGTTTTTTTTGCCTGCGCAAAAGTTACTCCGCGATCTCCGCGCCCTTGTCCGCCAATTCCATCCAGCCGGCCAGTACGGTGTAGGCGTCTTCCAGGCCCATGCGCTTGGGCGCCGAGAACAGTTGGATGGTGATCGCATCACCCCAGCCTTTACGGATTTCAGACTGCACTTTAAGCAACGTGTTTTTGGCGGCGCCGTAGGTCAGCTTGTCGGCTTTGGTCAGCAGGATATGCATCGGCATGCCGCTGGCAACTGCCCAGTCGAGCATCAGCAGGTCGAAATCGGTCATCGGATGGCGGATGTCCATCATCAGAATCAAACCCTTCAAACTCTCCCGGCCACCCAGGTAGGCCTCCAGGTGACGCTGCCAGTGCAGCTTCAGCGGGATAGGTACTTTTGCATAACCGTAGCCCGGCAGGTCGACCAGACGCCGATCATCGTCTAGCTTGAAGAAATTGAGAAGTTGCGTACGGCCTGGGGTTTTCGAGGTGCGTGCCAGGCTGGCGTGAGTCAGGGTGTTCAGCGCGCTGGACTTACCGGCGTTGGAGCGCCCGGCAAAGGCGACTTCAAAGCCCTCGTCATCGGGGCATTGGTCAACTTTGGCGGCGCTGAGCATAAACGTGGACTGTTGGCACAGGCCAAGGATGGGATTCTTGAGTTGCATGAGATTTCCGATGTGGGCGATGCCGAGAAAGGGTGCGGCAAGCGGTGTCGTTTCCGTTTCAGTAGCGCCAGTATATAATGCCGCAGATTTTGTGTGTGCTTTGTCCCAGCGAAGGATGAAGTTCACGGGAGCGAAAGACCTTTATTGCGCATTAGAACGCAAAACGCTCTCAAACCCTGAAATGGTCGACGTATGACCAAGTGGTTGCTCGCTATCGGTGTCCTGCTTCCGCTTTATGGCGCTCAGGCTACACAGGATCCGGAAGCGGTGTACAACCGAGTTTGCGTGGCTTGCCATGCCGGCCAGTTGCCGAATGCTCCGAAGCGGGGTGATCAGGCAGCCTGGGCGCCAAGACTGGCGCAGGGCATGGACACGTTGGTGCAACACGTGACCCAGGGTTTCAAGGCAATGCCGCCGCGTGGTTTGTGCATGGACTGCAGTACTGAGGATTACCAGGCCGTCATTGAGTTGATGGTGAGTAAACCCGGTAGATAACTCTTAAACCCCTTAGCCGTAGTTGGATTAGCTGATGAACAAACTGATCGTGAGTCTGCTGTTGACCTTGGGCATCACAGGCGCTGCCGTCGCTGCAGAGGGCCCCCTTAAAGGTGATGCCACTGCCGGTCAAGCGAAGGCCGCTGTATGTGGTGCTTGCCATGGACCGGATGGTAACAGCCCGGCGCCGAACTTCCCCAAACTGGCCGGCCAGGGTGAACGTTACCTGACCAAGCAACTGCACGACATCAAGGACGGCAAGCGAACGGTGTTGGAAATGACCGGCTTGCTGACCAACCTCAGCGATCAGGACCTCGCGGACCTCGCAGCGTATTTTGCCAGCCAGAAAGGCAGTGTGGGAGCTGCTGATCCGAAACTGGTGGCCCGTGGTGAGAAATTGTTCCGCGGCGGCGACCTGGAAAAAGGCCTGCCAGCCTGCACCGGCTGCCATTCGCCCAATGGCGCGGGCATAGCTGCCGCCGGCTTCCCGCACCTGAGTGGCCAGCACGCGACCTACATCGCCAAACAGTTGACCGATTTCCGTAAGGAAGAGGCAGGGCGAGCTAACGACGGCGACGCAGCGATCATGCGTACCATTGCGCGCAAGCTGAGCGATGAAGACATTGCAGCGGTCTCCAGCTATATCCAGGGCCTGCACTAACATGCCTGCAACGTTAACACTCGATTAATCCAGCGATGCAAGCATAAAAAGGGTGGCTTAGGCCGCCCTTTTTTGTGGCCGGTGCCGTTACACTAACGAACTCATGCCCGCGCAGACCTGTCACAACAAAGGTCGCGTGAGGCGACTTTATTTGTCCAGGAGTAAAGCATGCGTAATCTGATCCTCAGCGCCGCTCTCGTCACTGCCAGCCTCTTCGGCATGACCGCACAAGCTGCCGACGTGCCGCTTGAAGCCGGTAAAACCTACGTTGAATTGGCTAACCCGGTTCCGGTCTCGGAGCCAGGCAAGATCGAAGTGGTGGAGCTGTTCTGGTATGGCTGCCCGCATTGCTACGCCTTTGAGCCGACCATCAACCCATGGGTCGAGAAGCTGCCTAAAGACGTGAACTTCAGACGTATCCCTGCCATGTTCGGTGGCCCATGGGATGCCCACGGCCAGCTGTTCCTGACCCTGGAAGCCATGGGCGTGGAGCATAAGGTCCACAACGCGGTATTCGACGCGATCCAGAAACAAGGCAAACGCCTGACCAAACCAGACGAAATGGCTGACTTCGTGGCCACCCAAGGTGTCGACAAGGACAAGTTCCTGGCCACCTTCAACTCCTTCGCGATCCAGGGCCAGATCAAACAGGCCAAGGAGCTGGCGCAGAAGTACGGCGTGCAGGGCGTTCCAACCATGATCGTCAACGGCAAATACCGTTTCGACCTGGGCACCTCCGGTGGTCCTGAGCAAACCCTCAATGTTGCCGACCAGCTGATCGCCAAAGAGCGCGCAGCCAAGTAAGGGGCTCATCATGCGCCGCTGGGGTACCGAACGCGTGGTTGGCCTGCATGATCCGCAGGTCAACGAACATCACCTGGAGTCCACGGGGTTGCCGCCGGACAGCCGCTTGCGGCTGCTCAGCTTCAATATCCAAGTGGGGATCAGTACCGAGAAATACCGTCACTACCTCACCCGTGGCTGGCAGCACCTGCTGCCCCACAACGGGCGGGCCGGCAACCTGCAAAAGATTGGCAACCTATTGAATGACTTCGATCTGGTTGCGCTGCAGGAAGCCGACGGCGGCAGCATGCGTTCCGGTTACATCAATCAGGTGGAGCACCTGGCCCAGCTCGGCGCGTTCCCCTATTGGTACCAGCAACTCAATCGCAACCTCGGGCGCCTGGCGCAGCACAGCAATGGTGTGCTCAGTCGCCTGAAGCCCTCCGCCATTGAAGACCACCCGCTGCCAGGCCCCAAGGGCCGGGGGGCGATCCTTGTGCGTTTTGGCGAAGGCCCAGAGGCGCTGGTGGTGGTGATGATGCACCTGGCGTTGGGTGCGCGCACCCGCACGATGCAACTGGCCTACATCCGCGAGCTGATTGGCGGTTACAAACACCAGGTACTGATGGGTGACATGAACACCCATGCCAATGACCTGTTGTTGAATTCTCCGTTGCGCGACCTCGGGCTACTGGCTCCGCAAGCCGAAGCCACATTCCCCAGCTGGCGCCCGCAACGCTGTCTTGACCATATTCTGCTCAGCCCTACCCTCACACTCGAGAGTGTGCAGGTGCTGGCGCAGCCCATCTCCGATCACCTGCCGGTCGCGGTAGAGATTCGTCTGCCGGGTTCGCTCACGGCTGATGCATTACCCGCGTTGAGCCCCGGCCCTCGCGGACCCCTTGCATGAGCGACGACGCCCAGCGCTGGAAAGAGAAATACCTCAAAAGCATCGAGCAACAAGAAAAGCTCGAACGCCGTTGGGCAGCCCGCCTCGACCTGCTACGCCGTGGGCTGGTGCGCAGCACGCTGGCCGCTGAAGGCACTGACCGCGCCGTCGACCAGTGCATGAAGGAAATGCGTGACGTTGTCCGTACAGATGATATGGACGCCGCCCTCGCCGCCTTGCTGCCGCGCCTGGAAAAAGCCGTGCTGGATTCGGAGCAGCGCCGTGAAACCCGGGTCGACCAGATCAGCACCGCGCTGACGTCCCTGGTTACCCAGCTGCAAAAGTTGCCATTACCGCGTGAGGTTGCCCGGCCGCTTAAGACGTTCGCCAAGCAGTTGGACGGCCGAGTCAGCCAGGCACGTGAGATCCCCTTGCTGCTCAGCGAGTTGAGTGGCCTGCAGGGCCAGGCGCTGAACAACCTGGAGCCGGACGGCGAAACCACACGCCCGGGGCCGGGGCTTTTGCAGCGCCTGTTTGGTTCCAAAGACGTCGCGACCGAGCCGGAGGCCAGCGAATCAACAGCTGGCCCGGCACCGCAACCCGTGGTGGCCAAGCCTGTCGCCGAGCCCCAACCGCCCGAACAGTCCGAGGAACTGACGCAAGCCTTGCGCGCCTTTGCGCCGCCGCCTCAGGAAAAGGCTGCCCCCGCAGTTGAGTCGGCCGCGCCGGCCAAGGTGGCGGACGCTGTCAGTGAAACGTTTGTATACGAGGCACCGCCTCAAGCTGAGCCCGTTGAAGCGTCCGTAGCACCCGTAGCGCATGTCGAGCGGGAGCTTCCGACAGAAGAGCCGGCACCGGAAAGCGCCCTTGCCGCCTTTATCGAAACGCCTGACGTTCAGGTCGAAACGCCGGGTGAGACCACCATCGGCAGCCTGTCGCTCCCTCCTGTGCTGGAGGTCGAGGAGTCCGACCCCGACGAGCTGCAAGCGGACGGCACGTATGCCTTACCTGATTCGCCGGAGCCGTCCTACAGCTCGGTAGCCAAGCATATTGAAGACACTCTGCTCGGGCTGCTGGAGGAGTTGTCGCTACCCGAGCGTCACCGGCCCCAGGCCGAGGCCATGCGTGAGCGTCTGGCGCACGGCCTGAACTGGTACGAACTGCTACCGATCCTCGACGACCTGGCCGTCTTGATGCTGGCAATCACCGACAGCGGCCAGCACGAATTCGAGGCTTACCTCAAGCAGCTCAACGAGCGTCTCGAAGCGTTCCAGGGGCATTTGCAGGTCGCCAGCGACGGCCATGCCGATAGCCGTTCGGCCGCCCGTGAGCTGGACACGCAGATCCGCGAACAGGTCGATGGCCTGCAAAGCAGCGTGCAGGAGGCCGCCGATCTGGAAAGCCTCAAGCACGTATTGGAAAGCCACCTCGAAGGTCTTCTCGGCACCATGGACGAGCACCAGCAGCAGCGTGACCAGCGAGAGCAGGAAACGGCAGCGCGACTGAAAGGCTTGGCCGAGCGGGTTGCCAATATGGAGCAGGAAGCCCAGGGCTATCGCGAGCATTTGGAGGTGCAGCGCCAGAAGGCCTTGATCGATCCGCTCACTGGCCTGCCCAACCGCGCCGCCTGGAGTGAGCGGCTCGATCACGAGGTCAACGCCTGGCATCAACGGGGTAACAGCCTGTCGCTGGCGATGCTGGACTTGGATCACTTCAAGCGCATCAACGACGGCTACGGCCACCTGGCTGGCGACAAGGTGCTGAAGATCATCGCCAACGTATTGCGCAAGCGCCTGCGGCCGACCGACTTTATCGCGCGTTTCGGCGGTGAAGAGTTCGTGTTGCTGATGCCCGACTCATCCCTCGCGGATGCCCTGGCGGCAGTTGAAGTGTTACGCGGCGCGATTGAAGCCTGCCCGTTTCACTTCAAGGGCGAGCCAGTGACAATCACTGTGTCCATGGGGGTGGCGCAGTTCCAGCCGGGAGAGCGCAGTGAACTGGCGCTCAAACGCGCGGATGCGGCCTTGTACCGGGCCAAGGCCGCAGGCCGAAACCAAGTGCAGGCCGCCTAAAAAATGTTCCATTTTGTAATTTGACGGTTAGGTCACAAGCGGTACGTTACACTGTTGCATTATCGTCTTCAGCGTAACGTCTTCCGTCATGAAATTTTTGTACATTGCCTTTGTGTTTCTTTTCCTTGCGGGCTGCGCCAGCGGCCCTCGCCTGGACACCAACCACCCCTCGGTGAACCACGACAACCGCGTGCAGTTCGTGGTGGTGCATTACACCTCCACCAACCTTGAGCGCTCCCTGGCATTGCTCACCCACGGTCAGGTGAGCAGCCATTATCTGATCGGCGACGATGCCTCAGGCACTATCTACAAGCTGGTGGATGAGAGCCAGCGCGCCTGGCATGCCGGGGAAAGCGAATGGATGGGCCGCACCTGGCTCAACTCCAGCTCCATTGGTATTGAGATCGTGAACCCTGGCTACAAGGACACGCCGACAGGCCGCTTGTGGTATCCGTACTCCGAAGCCCAAGTGAAATCGCTGGTGGTGCTGCTCAAGGACATCAGCAAGCGCAATGGCATCGACCCCAAGAACATCATCGGCCACAGCGATATCGCACCGCTGCGCAAGCTGGACCCGGGTCCCTTGTTCCCCTGGAAGCGCCTGGCCGCTGAGGGGCTGGGTGTTTGGCCGGATGCACAGGCCGTCGCGCGGTTCCAGGTGCAGTACGCCACAGAACTGCCGAGCATTACCTGGTTCCAGGAACAATTGGCCCACTTGGGTTACCAGACGCCACAGACTGGAGAGCTGGATGTGGCTACACGTCATGTGATCGCGGCGTTCCAGATGCATTTCCGGCCATCGCTGTTCGACGGCACGCCTGACGCGCAAAGCGCTGCGATCCTGCGAGCGTTGAACTGTGGCGAGCAACCGTGCTTGCGCTCGGGTGCGGAGCGCCCTTAAGAGGCGGGTGGAGCGGTGCGACGCTTCAACAAGCGTCCTTGCTACAACAAGCGGGGTTCCTACAAAGGCAACGCCATATAGAACTGAGTGCCCTGCCCCGGCCGCGAGTACACACCCATGCGGCCGCCGTGCAATTGCACGATCTCTTTGCACAGCGCCAGCCCCAGGCCGGCGCCGCCTTTCTTGCGACCCACCTGCACAAAGGGCTCGAAGATCCGCCCCTGCTGCCCATAGGCGATGCCTTCGCCGTTATCTTCGACGCTGATAATCACGCGCTCGCCGTGGCGGCGTGCCTGCAGACGAATCTGCCCCCCATTAGGCGTGTGGCGTAGGGCATTGCCCAGCAGGTTGTCGAGCACCCGTTCCAACTGTGCTTGGTCCGCATATAACCGGGGCAGGTCGGATTGGGCTTCTACCATCAGCTCGACGTTTTGCACGTTGGCCGGCTCGACGAAGCGTGCTCGTGCGTGTTCAAGCAGATCGGTCACGTCGCACGGGCCTAAGGTGAGCTTCTGCAGGCCGTTCTGGTAGCGCGAGAAGTTGAGCAGGTCGTTGATCAATTGCATCAGCCGCTGCATCTCTTCATTGACTGTATCCAGCAGGTCCGCTTCACGGGAGTCCGGTGGAAATTTCGCCCGCTCGCGGAACAGCCCGAACGCCATGTGCATGCCGGTTACCGGTGTTCGCAGCTCATGGGAGGCGCGCAGTACGAACTCGCTGCGTACCCGCTCGAAGGCGCGTTGTTCGGTGACGTCATGCAGCACCATCACCGCCCCGAGGATATGCCCCTGGGTATGGCTGACGGGGGTCAAGCTGTAGGTCAACAGGCGCAATTCGCCTTCGACTTCCACTTCCAGATCTTCCGGCGCCCGCTCCAGGCTGCCGCCACGCAGTACCAATTGCAGCTGTTCATCCAGTTCCGGTCGCACCAGGGCCTCGCCCAGGCCCTGGCCAAGGCGCTCCTCGTCCCAGCCCAGTTGGCGTTGGGCCACCGGGTTGAGGTGTTCCAGGCGGCCTTGCCGGTCAATCATCAGCAGACCATCGTCTATGCTGTCGAGCACCGCTTGCAGGCGCTGCTGACCAGCCAGGAGTTCATCGACATTGGTCGCCTGATGCTGGCGCAACGCCTCGGCCATGATGCCGAAGCGGCGGGTGAGTTGGTTCATCTCTGCTGCCGACGAGATCGGCAGTGTCACTTCGAAATCGCCCTGCCCTATCTTGTCCGCCGCCTTGGCCAGCGCTTCGATCGGTCCGCCAAAACGCCGGGCGATGCCATGCGCCGTCACAAACCCGATGATCAGCACTGCGAGCCCGACCAGCCCCAGTAGCCCGGCGATCAGCAGGGCACGTTCGCGGGATTTGTGTTCGCTGTTGCTGATGTTCTCCAAGGCCTGCTTGTGCTCGTTGATCAAGCCATTGCGCAGCGCATTGAAGGTGTCGGTGAGTTTTTCCTTGGCCCCAGGTGGAGGGGTCGGTTGCTGGGACTCGTCAAAAGCGTTCAGCAGTTCCTGATACTGGCCCTTGGCCTGGCTGAACCCCGTCCCGCGACCGTCGCGTTGTTCATGGGCGATACCTTGGTCCAGCAGGTCGACGTAGCGCTGCTTGGAGGTTTGCAAGGCCTCGGGGTCGGGGCGCTCCTCCAGCATCATGATCAACTGATCACCCAGGCTCTGACGCAGCTTGAGGCCCAGGTCCAGGGTGATGAAGTTGCTGCGAATCAGGGATTCCTGAGTCTTGGCCATTTGCATGACGCTGACCAGGCCCAGGATCAAACCCAGCAGGGCAACGGTGATCAGCGCTGAGATGCTCAGGAATAGCCGAGTGCGCAGCTTCATCGCTAACTTCATAGGGTACAGCTCACAGGTTGTACTGTTTGCGTTTGCGGTACAGGGTCGACGCGTCGATACCCAGGGTGCGAGCCGCCTGGTCCAGGGTGTCGCTGGTGGCGAGCACGGCGCCGATGTGAGCTTTCTCCAGCTCGTCCAGGCTCAGTGCCGCGCCGATCCTCGGAGCGTTGTTGGTCGGCTGCTCGGCCATCCCCAGGTGGCTGATTTCTACCTTCTCTTGCGGGCAAATGATGCTGGCGCGCTCTACTACGTTGCGCAGCTCGCGGATATTTCCCGGCCAGCGGTAGTTGAGGAGGGCCTCGCGCGCTTCGTCGCTGAAACCGCGCGCCGGTCGGGCGTACTCCTTGACGAAACGTGCCAGGAAGCGGTCGGCCAGGGTCAGGATGTCCTCGCTACGTTCGCGCAGCGGCGGCAAGTGCAGGGTGATCACGTTGAGGCGGTAGAGCAGATCCTCGCGGAAGCGGCCATCACGCACCATGTCTTCCAGGTTCAGGTTGGTGGCGGCGAGGATGCGCACATCCGCACGTCGGGTAACGGGGTCACCGACCCGCTCGTATTCTTTGTCTTGGATAAAGCGCAGTAACTTGGGTTGCAACGTGAGCGGAAAATCGCCGATTTCGTCGAGAAACAGCGTGCCGCCGTCCGCCTGGTTGACACGGCCCAAGGTGCTTTCACTGGCGCCGGTAAAGGCACCACGACTATGGCCGAACAGCTCGCTCTCCATCAGTTCCGCCGTCAGCGACGGGCAGTTGATGGTCACACAGGATTTCTTCGAGCGCTTGCTCCAGCCGTGAATGGCTCGGGCCAGTTCACCTTTACCCGTGCCGGATTCACCCAGGATCAGAATGTTGGCGTCTGTGCCAGCCACCTGGCGTGCGGTTTCCAGTACTACCATCATCGACGGGCTGTGGGAATCAAGGCCGTCTTTCGGTTGGCGCACTGCGCCTTCCAAGGCTTCGAGGCGCGCAGAGAGTTGACGCACTTCCAGCTGCTTGGCAGTGGCAAGGCGCAGTTGGTCTGGGCTGCAAGGCTTTACCAAGTAGTCAGCGGCACCGGCCTGGATCGCATCAACGGCAGTGTCGACCGCCGAATGGGCGGTGACAATGACCACACGCATCCATGGCGCCTGGATGCGCATCTGGGCCAGTACGTCCAAGCCGTTGTCTTCACCCAGGCGCAAGTCCAGGAAGCACAGGTCGAACACTTGGCGCTGCATCAAGGTATCCGCTTGGGCAGCGCTGTTCGCCGTGGCGACGGTGTAGCCCTCATCTTCCAGGCAATAACGGAAGGTGCGGAGGATCGCGGATTCGTCATCCACTAAAAGAATGCGGCCTTGAAGTTCCTTGGCTGATTCCATCTGTCCCGCGCTCCTTAACTCTATGAATGATGGTGTTTAGTCCCGGAATAATCGGGCAAGTTGCATGGTTTATTCTGATCGATAAAAGACAACGTTGTGCAGGTATCTGCATCACTTCCTACAAGGCGCCGATTGCTGGCGTTTTCATGCCGTCTTGCCACTTCGGCAACACACCCTCCGTGTTCTATCCCTTGATCCGACCGCTGGCTATCGTGCATTTCGCACGGCCCTCAAGGGGGCATCGTGCAGGATGCTGGAAGCTTGTTGGTTTATAAATATTTAACTCATTGATTTTATTGGTATTTATTTTGTAAAAAAGCTGGCATGCGCTCTGCAATACCTCTCCTAACGAATAATCAGAATGCGGGAGAACATCAGCATGACTCGCCAAAGCTTCAGCCCACTGCGTGTATCGCCACTGCGCTTGCAGCAAGGTCTGTTTGCCAGCCTGGCCTTGATGGTCACGTTGATTGGCGGCCAGCAGTTGCAGCATTGGCAGCAGAGTCAGCAGCAGATCCCGCAATTTGAACGTCCGAGCATGACCCAGACCCATTTCCGTTCCGTTGGCAGTGTTGCTGCCGATGCAACAGCCCCGCAATTGCAGATGGTTGATCAGGAATCTTCCCTGAGTGAACTGCCGTCGCAAGAGCGTTGGGTGTTCTAGGCACCAAAAGCCGCTCGTGTTGAGTGGCAGTACGGCACTACCGCTGTTACCTCTAAAAGAAGCATAAGGAGAATCACCATGTTGAGTTGGGCAATCACATTTCTGATCATCGCCATTGTGGCTGCAGTCCTGGGCTTCGGTGGTATCGCGGGCACCGCCACGGGTATCGCAAAAATTCTGTTTGTGGTCTTCCTGGTGATGTTCATCGCTTCCTTCTTCTTTGGTCGTCGCGGCCGAGGCTGAAAATGACCACTTTGTCCTTCAAAGCCATTACTGCCGCCCTATTGTTGGGCGGCAGCGGTTTGGTGATGGCCGCCAATGACGGTCAATCCCGGGCCAACGAATTGCTCAGCGCGGACCCGCAATACCGTGAGACCTGGCAAAGCGTGGTGAAGAAAGAAGAGCGCCTCCCGGAATGGGTGATGAACCTGTCGGGCACCGCCGAGCAAATGAATGCCGTGGAAGAAGATGGCGACAAGTACTTGGTCGGGCCGCTCTGCGAAACCGCAGACACCTGCCGGAACAAGCGTCTGATCGTTGCCTTCAGCCTCGACAAGGAAGATGCCTACGCCATGTTGGTGGAAGTCCCGGCCGGCCTGCCGGCGGACAAGTCCCCAACGCGCCACGCCGATTACCGTTTTATCGGTAAACCGGATGAAGGCATGCAGAAGTTGCTGATGGAACAGCTGAAGAAAGATCCGAATTGGTACTAGGTTCCGTCCGGCGCGTCTGTCGTCAGCGGGACCAGCGTCCATAGAAAGAAGCCCCCTCGCTTCTTTCTGTTTGCACTGCTCGCCAAGGGTGGTGCATGACCAGGGGGCCGGGTTGCTCTGATCAAATGGGATCGGCGTGACCTACGGGTACAGGGAGTGCCTGCGCAAGGGCCGGGTCAGGAGAAAAGCTGCGACGCAGGTTCACAAGCCCATCGCTTGCTGAACTTGCGGCGGGCTTGTGACTTTCATTCATTCCCCCGCCTCTCATATCGCTCTGTCATACCTCTCGCTCTGTTATACCTCCCATAGCCGCAAATTTTGTTATCGCTCGCCTTTAACCATTTCTTGGTGTGTCGAGACGACCATCTATCGATAAAATTTTCGTCGCGCTATAGGACATATCTGACGTCAGGTCGCGGATTCCCCAGGCATTTCTGCCAGCACCGCAAAGACGTGCTGCATCTCTAGGCGAGCCGGGTTTGGCAGGTTAACGGCATATTTGCCGGACAATCTGTCGCATTTGAACTGACCGTTCGGACAGTTATTATGAAAAAAGGCCATGCCGATTCGGCATAGGGTAGGCGTTTACGGCATTAGACGTCGCTCCCTTGCATGGGAATAGTTGCGCCTTTTTTCGCCTGCCAGTAAGCCATTTCGGCCACGCTGCGGTGACCTTCCATGGAGGCAGATGCACACACTTTTTCGCTCTCGAGCGTTCCAGCTGGCGCATTTGCCTTAAGTTCACTTGAAGTAAGGGTAATGACATGAAGAAGGCAAAGCTAAGCCTCGCCTGGCAGATCCTCATCGGTTTGGTGCTGGGGATCGCAATCGGTGCAGTGCTCAACCATTTCAGTGCTGAAAAGGCCTGGTGGATCAGCAATGTGTTGCAGCCAGCGGGCGATATCTTTATCCGCCTGATCAAGATGATCGTGATCCCGATCGTGATCTCCTCGCTGATCGTCGGCATTGCCGGTGTCGGTGACGCGAAGAAGCTCGGGCGTATCGGTGTCAAAACCATCCTTTACTTCGAAATCGTCACCACCATTGCCATTGTGGTCGGCCTGCTGCTGGCCAACGTGTTCCACCCAGGCGCTGGCATCGACATGAGTACCCTGGGTACCGTCGACATCTCCAAGTACACCGCCACCGCTGCTGAAGTGCAGCATGAGCATGCGTTTATCCAGACCATCCTCAACCTGATCCCATCGAACATCTTTGCCGCTGTTGCCCGTGGCGAGATGCTGCCGATCATCTTCTTCTCGGTACTGTTCGGCCTCGGCCTGTCGAGCCTCAAGCCTGAGCTGCGCGAGCCGCTGGTGACCATGTTCCAAGGCGTGTCCGAGAGCATGTTCAAAGTCACCCACATGATCATGAAGTACGCCCCGATCGGCGTATTCGCATTGATCGCCGTGACCGTCGCCAACTTCGGCTTCGCCTCGCTGTTGCCGTTGGCCAAGCTGGTGATCCTGGTTTACGTCGCCATCCTGTTCTTCGCTTTCGTGATCCTCGGCCTGATCGCCCGCCTGTTCGGCTTCTCGGTGATCAAGCTGATGCGCATCTTCAAGGATGAGCTGGTACTGGCCTATTCCACCGCAAGCTCCGAAACCGTGCTGCCACGCGTGATCGAGAAGATGGAAGCCTACGGCGCGCCGAAGGCGATCTGCAGCTTCGTGGTGCCGACCGGCTACTCGTTCAACCTCGACGGTTCGACCCTCTACCAGAGCATTGCGGCGATCTTCATCGCCCAGCTGTACGGCATCGACCTGTCGATCGGCCAGCAACTGATGCTGGTGCTGACCCTCATGGTCACCTCCAAAGGCATCGCCGGTGTGCCGGGCGTGTCCTTCGTGGTGTTGCTGGCCACGCTGGGCAGTGTGGGCATTCCGCTGGAAGGCCTGGCGTTTATCGCCGGTGTCGACCGCATCATGGACATGGCACGTACCGCCCTGAACGTAATCGGCAATGCCCTTGCAGTGCTGGTGATCTCCCGTTGGGAAGGCATGTACGACGATGCCAAGGGCGAGCGCTATTGGAATTCGCTGCCGCACTGGCGCAGCAAGGAAGCCTCGCCGCTGGGCCAAGCCACCCGCAGCTGATAATACGACTGCTCTGACACAAACCCCGGAAAATTCCGGGGTTTGTCGTTTCTGCCGGCCCCGCTATCATTCGCTCCATTCTTCGGGGGATTTAACTGATGCTCAATGGCCTGTGGCTTGGCTTCTTTGTCGTGGCAATGGTGTCGGCACTGGCGCAATGGCTGGTCGGCGGTAACGCCGGGATTTTCGCGGCGATGGTCGAAAGCATTTTCGCCATGGCCAAACTGTCGGTGGAAGTGATGGTGCTGCTGTTCGGCACCCTGACGTTATGGCTGGGCTTTTTGCGCATCGCCGAAAAAGCCGGGATCGTCGACTGGCTGGCCAAGGCCCTCGGCCCGCTGTTCCGCCGCCTGATGCCGGAAGTGCCCGCCGGCCATCCGGCCATCGGCTTGATCACCCTCAACTTCGCTGCCAACGGCCTGGGCCTGGATAACGCCGCCACGCCTATCGGTTTGAAAGCGATGAAGGCGCTGCAGGAACTCAACCCAATCCCCAACACGGCGAGTAACGCGCAGATCCTGTTCCTGGTGCTCAACGCCTCATCGCTGACGTTGTTGCCGGTCACCATCTTCATGTACCGCGCCCAGCAAGGCGCTGCGGACCCAACACTGGTGTTCCTGCCAATCCTGCTGGCGACCAGCGCGTCCACCTTGGTGGGTCTGCTGTCGGTGGCGGTGATGCAGCGCCTGCGGCTGTGGGATCCGGTGGTGCTGGCCTATCTGATTCCAGGCGCACTGGTGCTGGGCGGCTTCATGGCGCTGCTGGCGACTCTCTCCGCCACCGCTCTGGCCGGGTTGTCGTCGATCCTGGGCAACCTCACGCTGTTTGGCCTGATCATGTTGTTCCTGGTGATCGGTGCGTTGCGCAAGGTCAAGGTGTATGAGGCGTTTGTCGAAGGGGCCAAAGAAGGCTTCGATGTGGCCAAGAACCTGCTGCCCTACCTGGTGGCGATGCTGTGTGCCGTGGGTGTGTTGCGTGCCTCAGGGGCGCTGGATTTTGGCCTTGAAGGCATTCGCCATGTGGTCGCCTGGACGGGCATGGACACGCGCTTTGTGGATGCCTTGCCGACCGCGATGGTCAAGCCGTTCTCCGGCAGCGCTGCGCGAGCGATGCTGATCGAGACCATGCAGACCCAGGGCGTGGACAGCTTCCCGGCGTTGGTGGCGGCGACGATTCAGGGCAGTACCGAGACCACTTTCTATGTGTTGGCGGTGTACTTTGGTTCGGTGGGGATCCAGCGAGCGCGGCATGCAGTCGGGTGTGCGTTGCTGGCGGAGTTGGCCGGTGTGGTGGCGGCGATTGCGGTGTGCTACTGGTTCTTCGGCTAAGGCATAACCCCTGTGGCGAGGGAGCTTGCTCCCGCTGGGCCGCGAGGCGGCCCCACAAGATTTCACAGGTGTATCCGATAAAACTTATTGGCTGGCATTGGGGCTGCTGCGCAGCCCAGCGGGAGCAAGTGATGTATTGCCCTGACTCACCACCCAATCCACCACCTGCTTATTCAACTGATCCCCCGCCTGTCCAAACCCGGCGACCACCGCCGGCACCTTGGTATCGCTCACCGGTTGCCTCACTTCAAACCGCCGACTGGCAACAATCCGCTGATCACTGCCGCGTACCAGGCGCGCGTCCAGGCGAATCACCACCTCCACCGCACTGCCGCGGTATTCACTCTGGAACGCCTGCAATTGCCCGCCCAGTTCATAGTCGGACTGCAGGTTGGTGTCATCGGTACTCAGCAGCGTCACCCGACCATCGCGTTGAAAGCCATCCATGAAGCGGTTGCGCAACAGTACCGGCGACGGATCGCTCCAGCGCGAGTTGGCATAGCTGCTGATCAGGTCGCCATTGGGCACCACGGCAATACGTGGGCTGTCGAGAAATTCGCTGGTCTGCGGCTTATTCACACGCAGCGACCAGCTGACCGGCGCACCCTGGCTGGTGGTCTGGGCCGAGGCCAGGCGATACACATCAGAAGGGTCGGCCTTGGGCAGGATCGAGCACGCGCTCACGAGTGCCAGCGCCACAGGGGCGATCATTTGGTAAACACGCTTCATGGCGTGAACTCCTTGTTCTTGTCGCTGCCCAGCAGGTAACCGCTGGGGTTGGCTTCCAGGCGGCGGGAGATGGCGCGCAGCGAACCGAGCGTTTCGCGCAGTTCGCGCACGGCCGGCGCCAGTTCGTTGAGGCCTTGCATGCCGCTGTTCACCGAGTCCTTGTTGTTGGTCAGCAAGGTGTTGATGGTCGCGGTGCTGTGTTCCAGGGACTTCATGGCCTGCTCGGCGCTGCCAAAGGCCTGCTTGCCTTGCTCGTTAAGCAAGCCGTTGGCGTTGCGCATCAGCACAGTGGTCTGCTCCAGGGCGGCGCTGGCCTGTTTGCTCACTTGCATCAGTTGCTGCATCACCACCTTGATATCGCCGCGCTGGTCGGCGATGACGCCGGTAGTTTTTTGCAGGTTATCGAGGGTGTTGCTCAGGCGCTCGACGTTCTCGCGGGAAAACAGGTCGTTGGCGTTATGCAACAGCAGGTTGATGCTGGTCATCAGGTCGTTGCTGTTGTTCAGCAGGCGCGCGATAGGTGAGGGTGAGGCGATGATTTCCGGCAAGTTACCGTCTTTGCCCTTGAGTTCGGGGCTTTGCGGCGTACCGCCGCTGAGTTGGATAATCGAGGTGCCGGTGATGCCGGTCAGCGCCAGCTTGGCCTGGGTGTCTTCCTTGATCGGCGTCTCACCGGCCAGGCGGATACGTGCCAGTACGCGACGCGGATCTTTGGGGTCCAGGCGCAGGCTGATCACATCGCCCACTTTAATCCCGCTGTACTGCACCGAACTGCCCTGTGACAGGCCGCTGACCGCCTCGTTGAAAATCACTTCGTAATCCTGGAAGGCGCTGTCGACGCTGGACTTGGCCAGCCACAGGCCGAACAACATCGCGCCGACTACCACGATCACGCTGAACAAACCGATCATCACATGATGGGCTCGGGTTTCCATGTCATACCTCGTTGAGCGATTGAGCGGCATCCAATGCCGCGCGGCCTCGGGGGCCGTGGAAATATTCGTGAATCCACGCATCGTCCGTTTCCGAGACGACATCGATGGCGTCGGCCACCAGCACCTTTTTCTGTGCCAGCACTGCCACGCGGTCGGTGATGGTGTACAGCGTGTCCAGGTCGTGGGTGACCAGGAACACGCTCAGGCCCAGCGCATCGCGCAGGGTCAGGATCAGTTGATCGAATTGCGCCGCGCCAATCGGGTCGAGGCCGGCGGTGGGTTCGTCGAGAAACAGGATGTCGGGGTCCAGGGCCAGCGCGCGGGCCAGCGCGGCGCGCTTGATCATGCCACCCGACAGTGACGCCGGGTATTTGTCGGCTGCCGACAGTGGCAACCCGGCCAGGGCCAGTTTGACCGCGGCCAGGTGCTCGGCGTCGCGGCGGCTGAGGCCGGCGTGTTCGATCAATGGCAGCGCAACGTTTTCGGTCACGGTCAGCGAGGAAAACAGCGCGCCCTTCTGGAACAGCACGCCAAAGCGTCGCTCCACCAGGGATCGCTCATGCTCCGCCAGGCTCGGCAGGTTCTTGCCGAACACCCGGACTTCGCCTGCGCTGGGCCGACGCAGGCCGACGATGCTGCGCAACAACACCGACTTACCGCTGCCGGAGCCGCCGACCACGGCAAGGATCTCGCCTTTGTACAAGTCCAGGTCGAGGTTCTCGTGCACGCGTTGAGTGCCAAAGCGATTGCACAGGCCGCGCACTTCAATCACCGCCTCGGCGGCCGCACGGTGTAAGCGACTCACCAGCCCATCTCCATAAAAAACAGCGCGGCGACCGCGTCCAGCACGATCACCACAAAAATCGATTGCACCACGCTGGAGGTGGTGTGGGCACCGACGGACTCGGCGCTGCCGCTCACCTTGAAGCCTTCCAGGCAGCCGATGGCGGCGATCAGGAAGGCGAAGATCGGCGCTTTCACCAGGCCCACCAGGAAATGCTGCACGCCAATGTCCGATTGCAGCAGTGAGAGGAACATCGCCGGCGAAATATCCAGGGCCACGGCGCACACCACGCCACCGCCGACAATGCCCGAGAGCATTGCCAGGAAGGTCAGCATCGGCAGCGCTACCAGTAGCGCCAGTACGCGCGGCAATACCAGCAGTTCCATCGGGTCCAGGCCCAGGGTGCGGATCGCGTCGATCTCTTCGTTGGCCTTCATCGAGCCGATTTGTGCGGTAAAGGCACTGGCGGTGCGACCGGCGATCAAGATCGCGGTCAACAACACACCGAATTCGCGCAGGAAGGAGAACGCCACCAGGTCGACGGTGAAAATCGTCGCGCCAAAACTCTTGAGTACGGTGGCGCCGAGGAACGCCACCACGGCACCGACCAGAAAGGTCAGCAGGGCCACGATGGGCGCGGCGTCGAGGCCGACCTGTTCCAGGTGCGCGACCATCGGCGTGAGGCGCCAACGCCTGGGTCGGAAAATTCCGCGGGCGAAGGTTTCGAGGATTAGGCCGATAAAGCCCAGCAGTTGCTTGCTGTCTTGCCAGACGGTGTCTACCGCCCGGCCGATGCGAGCCAGCACTTGAATACCGGCGGCTTCTTCCGGGGCTTTCTCCGGTACGCAAAAATCATTCAGGGAGCGGTAGACGGTCTTGAGCAGTGCACGGTCAGCGGCAGACAAGCTGCAATCGGTCTGCTCGGCGGATTGCTCGATGCGGGTCGGTCCCAGCAACTCCACCAGCAGCGAGGCGCCGGCGGTATCGAGGGCGCCCAGGCCATTGAGGTCGATACGCGCGCCCGCATCGTATTGGCCGTCGAGCTTGTCCGACAGCTTCTTCAGGCTGGCATAGTGGGCAAGCGTCCAGTCTCCCGTAATCCTCAGCTGTGGCGGGGTGGTGGACGTATCGAGGTGGGCTGCACCGGCTGAGGTACTGGTGGTCATAAGCTCCGAGCTTGTTGGCTATCCACAATTCCTACGTAATAGCACGATCCTGCCTACTTTGGGTTGTCCGTTTGTGCTGAGTCCGTCACTTTGAAACGCAGCACGCCGATCACCTGCCCGTCTTCGGTCAGCACCTGTACCTGCCAGCGACCCACGGCATCGGCGGGGAAGTTCTGCTTGTGGGTCCAGGCGCGATAGCCCTCTTTGCGCCCGCCGTGGATATCCAGGGCGATGCGGTCAACCTCTTTGCCATTGAATTTCCACACGTGGTAGATCCGCTCATCCAGCCCACGCGGGGCGTTGATCGCGGTGTAGGCGTAGAGCCCGCCGCTGCGCAGTTGAGCGGCGGTGACTTCCTTGAGGTCGTCGCCCGGCGTGCGGTCTTGCAGTTGGGTGCTGATGGCCACTTCGGTCATCCACAGCGTGGCTGGCGGCACCCAGCTGCGCAGGAACCAACCGGCGCAGCCAATCGCAGCGGTGACCCCCAGTAGCATCGCCCAGCCTTTGAGGCTGCGCAGCGGCAGGCTTACCGCCAGGCTCGGGATCGACAGTGCCATGGCGACGCCGAGGGCCAGCTTGTAACTCTCAGCCGTGGTCAGGTGCAGGATGATCGGCAGTGCGGTGAGCAGCGCCGCGAACAGCGTGAAGGTGTGCAGTGCGAGGAACAGCGAGCGTTTGGGCGCCAGCCATTTGTAGTACAGCGGGTCGATTATCGATACCAGCGCTGCGGCGCCGAGCAGGCCAGTGAACACCGACTGGCCACTGTTCCAGGCGGTGGTGATGAAAAAGAACGGCAGCACAAAGAACAGGCTTTCCTGGTGAATCATTTGGGTCGCATAGCGCAGCAGCGGCTCGGGGATTTCGCGCTTGAAGACTTTGGTGAACAGCTGGGTAAAGCTGTTTTCCAGCATCAGCCACAGCCAGCTCACCAGCATGATCACGGCGATCCAACTGGCCATGCCCTGCTGGCGATCCACCAGAATGAAGCTGCCCACACCCGAGACAAAACCGCCCAGTGCTATCACCCCGGGGTAGCGCTTCATCAGTTCGAGGATGCGGGTGATCAAGCGGGTCAGGTTTTGCATTCGGCGGTTCGCAGTCTTTGTAGGAGAAAATCCCAGACAGAATAACGTCTTAGCCCGTTGTCCGGTGCCTCATTACGCAAACCGTTTGCGATAAACCCGCACGCCGATCAACACAAAGGTGATCAAACCGAGCACGCCGGCACCGATCCAACTCAGGCCGTCATAGCTGAGCAGCGGTTTCTCGATACGCCAGTAGCCGGGCTGCTGGAACACTTGGCGCATGGCCTGGTTGGTCTGCTCCAGGCTTACCGCCTTGATGCGCTTGACCGGGTCGCTGAAATGGCCGTTGTTGTAGTCACCGGAAGCGCTCCAGTAGTAGTCAGCCAGCGCGCTGTTGCCCTGCACTGCCCAGGCCTGGCGCGCGATGGCGGCTTGTTGCAAGCGAGCGAATACCGCCGGATCGAGGCCATCCTTGAGCAGTTGGGCCTTGAGGTCCTGGAGAACCTGCTCTGCTTCGGGGAGGTTTTCGCGCTCAAGGTCGGCATTCAAGCTGAGGAAACCGACGCCGCCGAGGACTTCACGTTCGCTCCAGGGGCCGTAGGACAAACCGTGCTTGAGGCGCAGTTGGCGGTACAGCGCCCAATCGAGGTAATCCTTGAGCAGGTCGTAGGTCTCATCATGCTGGTCGTCCAGCACCGGCTCGGGGAACAGCCAGTGCAGCTTGGCGCTGTCGCCGACCCAGCCGTGGATCAGTTCGCGATGGCTGGCGGCGGCGTGCTGGATCTCCGGCAGCGCTGGGTGTTCAGTGGGGTCAACCGGGTCGAGTTGCCCGAAGGTGCGCTCCAGATAGGCCGGCAGCAGCTTGTCGAGGTCGCCGACGATGATCAAGGTCATGTTGTTGGGCGCGTACCAGTGTTTGCGCAGGTGCTCCAACTGGTCGCGGGTCAGGTGGTCGACCTCGGCGCGCTCGGCGCATTTGAGTCCCAGTTCGACCGCCAATTGGTTGCTGGCGGTGTGACCCAGGTCCTGGCGGTCCAACAGGCGTTGCAGGTGTGAGTAGTGGCCGCCGTCTTCACGTTCGACGACCTGCTTGGCGGCGTTGATATTGGCGTCGGTCAGTTCGGTGCGGGTGATGATCGCCAGCAGCAGGTCCAGCACTTTGCGCTGGTTTTGTGCGGGCGCCTCGATCACAAAGGTGGTGTCGGCGTTGCTGGTGTAGGCATTCCACTCGCCGCCCAGCGCTTGCATGCGGTCTTCCAGCTCACCTTCGCCGCCGCCGTCGATGCCGCTGAACAGCAAGTGTTCCAGCAGGTGCGGCAATTCCTTGTCTTCGCAGCTGAAGTCATCCAGGCCCACGCCCACCACCAGGCGGATCGCCACATGCCCGCGCTCGGTGCCCGGTTTGAGCAACAGTTGCAGGCCGTTGGGCAAGGTGTAGCCCTCGACTTGCAGGCGGTCAAAGGCGAAGACGTGGGCAGAACCCATGAGCAGACAAGCGAACAGCAGGCGACGCATAACAAGCTTCCTGGCGAGTGAGGTCAGTGTTAACTGACTTCACGGGCCATCGTACGTTCAGGGCGAATGTGTGATGTCGGCAATATCTTCGGCAGAGAGCGCGCCGGTGTCGGACGTTTCCAAGACTACATAGGCACTGCTGCAAAACAACGAGTTCAGTCGTTTCATGTCGGCAATCAGTTCCAGGTGCAGGGAGCTGGTCTCCAGGCTTTGCACGATTTTGCGCTGTAGCCGGCTGACGTGGGAATGTGCCAGGCGGCGTTCCTGGGCGCGGAAACGGCGTTTTTCGCGCAGCAATTGGCGGGCGCTTTCCGGGTCGGCGCTGAGGAACACCGACAGGCCCAGGCGCAGATTGGCGATCAGTTGGCTGTGCAGGCCAGTGAGTTCTTCCAGGCCGACTTCGGAGAACTGGCGACGCTGTGAGGTTTTTTGCTGCTGGACTTTGCGCAGCATGCGTTCGATCAGGTCGCCGGCCAGTTTCAGGTTGATGGAAAGCTCGATGATTTCCGCCCAGCGGCGGCTGTCGTGCTCGCTGAGGTCTTCGCGGGGCATCTGCGCCAGGTAGAGTTTGATCGCGCTGTAGAGCGACTCGACGTCATCGCTGAGGCTGCGCATTTCCTGGGTGATGGCGGTCTGTTTGCCACGCAGGACTTCCTGCATGGCGGTGAGCATATTGTCGATCAGGTCGCCCAGGCGCAGGGTTTCACGGGCGGCGTTGGCCAGCGCCAGGCTCGGTGTGGCCAGGGCGGCCAGGTCCAGGTGGCGTGGTTTGGCCTTGCCATTGGTTTCTTCGCGCTCGGGCAGCAACCAGGCACATAGCCGGGCCATCGGGCCGATGGTCGGCAACAGGATCAGGCAGCGGCTGACGTTATAGAGCAGGTGGAAGGTGATGACCATGCCTTGGGCGCTGTAGTCCAAGCCGTCCATCCACAGCACCAGCGGGTCGAGTACCGGGATGATCAGCAGCAAGCCGATCAACTTGTACAGCAAGCTGCCCAGCGCCACTTGGCGTCCGGCGGCGTTTTGCATGCTCGTGC
This sequence comes from Pseudomonas sp. A39, assembly GCF_058145955.1. Classification (NCBI taxonomy): domain Bacteria; kingdom Pseudomonadati; phylum Pseudomonadota; class Gammaproteobacteria; order Pseudomonadales; family Pseudomonadaceae; genus Pseudomonas; species Pseudomonas sp. A39. The sequence continues at coordinate 20,594 of NZ_JBYVMD010000016.1, read as the reverse complement.
TGAGGAAAGCCAGGACGCCGCTGCCGATGTTGGCGCCGATCACCAGGCCGATCGCCACGTGCAAGCCGATCACGCCGGCGCCGGCGAGGGTGGCGGTCAGCAGGACGGCGGCCAGGCTGGAGTAGGAAATCATCGCGAACAAAGCGCCGACCAGGGCGTCGAGCAAAATGTCGCCGGTCAACGAAGCGAACAGCACTTTCACACCTTGGGCGTGGGTGATGGGGCCGGCGGCTTCGACGATCAATTGCAGGGCGAGGATGATCAGCCCGAGGCCGATGCCGACCCTGCCCAACTGCCCTGCCCGCGTTTGTTTGCGCGACAGAAAGAAAATCACCCCGAGAAAGATCAGCAGCGGTGACAGCCAGGACAAGTCAAACGTCAGCACCCGCGCCATCAGCGCGGTGCCGACGTCGGCACCGAGCATGGTCGCCAAGGCGGGCATCAGCCCCATCAGGCCCTGGCCGACAAAGGAGGTCACCAGCATTGCCGTGGCGTTGCTGCTCTGCACCATGGCGGTCACCAGGATACCGGCGATAAACGCCAGCCAGCGCTTGGACATGTTCTGCCCGATGACTTGGCGCAAGTTGGAACCGTAGACCCGCAGGATGCCGGTACGGACGATGTGCGTGCCCCAGATAAGCAGGGTCACGGCGGAAAGCAGATTGAGCAGGGTCAGCATGCTCGGCCCCCCGTGTAGGTGCGCTCTAAAATGAGCGAAGGAAAGTTACCGCGTGCCGCTCTACGTCTTTTACTTAAGCTGTAGTTGGCGAATGGGCTCTGCGCCAGCATCGCATAGCTAAAGTGGGGATTGAAACAAAACTGTCATGAAATCAGCTTTTTGCAGATGCGAAAAAGGGGCTCGAAAGCTAATGCCAGTCAGTTAAGGGCAAACACTGTACCTGTGGCGAGGGAGCTTGCTCCCGTTAGACTGCGCAGCAGTCCCATTTTTGGGGCCGCTTCGCGGCCCAACGGGAGCAAGCTCCCTCGCCACAGGTTATTTTGTACCCTTTCTACGTCTTAACTGACTGGCATTAGGCGCGAAAGCCCCTTTCAGCAGCGGGTCAGCTTTATTGACCCGGAATGTCTTTGCGCAGTTTCACCGGATCCTGCTGTTTGCGCTTTTTCGCGATGGCCGTACGCATCTTGATGTTCACCGCTTCCACCGCCAGCGAGAACGCCATGGCGAAGTAAACGTAGCCTTTTGGCACGTGCACATCGAAGGATTCGGCGATCAGTACAGTACCCACCACCAGCAGGAACGACAGGGCCAGCATCTTCAGCGACGGGTGCTTGTCGATGAATTCGCTGATGGTGCCTGCGGCCAGCATCATCACCAGTACCGCAACAACAATCGCCGCGACCATGACCGGCACGTGGGAGACCATGCCGACAGCAGTGATCACCGAGTCCAGGGAGAACACGATGTCGATGATCGCGATCTGGATGATGGTGTAGATGAACTTACCACCCTTGCCGCCTGGCTCGTCGTGGGTTTCGTCTTCACCTTCCAGTGCGTGGTACATCTCCTGGGAGCTTTTCCACAGCAGGAACAGACCACCGAAGAACAGGATCAGGTCGCGGCCGGAAATGCCTTGGCCGAAGACCACGAACAGGTCGGCGGTCAGTTGCATCACCCAGGTGATCGACAGCAGCAACATGATGCGCGTGACCATGGCCAGGGCCAGGCCGAAGATCCGGGTGCGCGCCTGCATATGCTTGGGCATGCGGCTGACCAGGATCGAAATCATGATGATGTTATCGATGCCCAGGACGATCTCGAGGGCCGTCAGGGTGAAGAAGGCAATCCAGATTTCCGGATTGGTCAGCCATTCCATGTGTATTCCTTTGAGCAAGTGTTAAACCGCGCAAGCTGCAGCGCCGCGCGGTTAGTGAGTCGGTACGATTATAGAGTGCTGAACAGCGGAAAAATCCCCATCAGCAATGCGGCGAACATTATGCACAGGCACACCAGTACTGCCCACTTCAGGGTGAAGCGCTGGTGATCGCCAAATTCGATACCGGCCAGGGCTACCAGCAGGTAGGTCGACGGTACCAGCGGGCTGAGCAAGTGCACAGGCTGGCCAACGATGGAGGCGCGGGCCATTTCCACGGCGGTGATGCCGTAGTGGCTGGCGGCTTCGGCGAGCACTGGCAGAACGCCATAGTAGAACGCGTCGTTGGACATGAAGAAGGTAAACGGCATGCTCACCAGTGCGGTGATCACGGCCAGGTAAGGGCCCATGGCCTCCGGGATGACCGCCAGCAGGCTCTTGGACATGGCGTCGACCATGCCGGTACCGGACAGGATGCCGGTGAAGATACCCGCGGCGAAGATCAACCCCACCACCGCCAGTACGCTGCCGGCGTGGGCGGCGACGCGGTCTTTCTGCTGTTGCAGGCAGGGGTAGTTGACGATCATCGCGATACTGAATGCCACCATGAACAGCACCGGCAACGGCAACAGACCGGCGATCAGGGTGCACATCAGGGCCAGGGTCAGCGCGCCGTTGAACCAGATCAGCTTGGGACGACGAGCGTCGGGGTATTGCGACACGCTGATTTCACTGTGGTCGATCTCATCGCCTTGCAGGTGCAGTTCACCCAGGCGCGCACGTTCGCGTTTGCCATACATGTAGGCAATCACCAGGATCGCCACCACGCCGGCGGCCATCGCCGGGATCATCGGTACGAAAATATCCGATGGGTCCACATGCAGCGCACTGGCGGCACGGGCGGTCGGGCCGCCCCAAGGGGTCATGTTCATCACGCCACCGGCGAGGATGATCAAGCCTGCCATGATCCGCGGGCTCATGCCGATGCGCTGGTACAGCGGCAGCATCGCGGCCACGCAGATCATGTAAGTGGTAGCGCCATCACCGTCGAGGGACACGACCAGGGCCAGCACGGCGGTACCGACGGAGACCTTCAGCGGGTCGCCCTTGACCATCTTGAGGATCTTGCGCACGGCCGGGTCGAACAGGCCGGAGTCGATCATCAGGGCAAAGTAGAGAATGGCGAACATCAGCATCACGCCGGTCGGCGCGAGCTTGGTGATGCCTTCGAGCATCATCGGGCCGATCTTCGGGGCGAAACCGCCGAACAGCGCAAACAGGATCGGCACGATGATCAGGGCGATCAGCGCGGACAGGCGCTTGGTCATGATCAGGAACATGAACGTGATGACCATGGCAAAGCCAAGGAAAGTCAGCATAGGAATACTCCAGGCGTAGCGCGGCTAGGGAATGGCGAACCGGGTGGGGTCAGCGCAGAACGAAAGGCACGAGGCGTACGGGTGGAGTTGGGGCGAACAGGCGGGTACGGACGGACATCGGGAATCACCATTGTTGTTGTTAACAGCCGGTCTGTTGCCGGCAGTGGAGGCGATCCTAGACGGGTAAGCTTTCAGCCAGCTTTCGCCGGAAAAACAGGTGACGAAGGGAATGCACGCAGTCTCTGGCTTTATGTAGATCAAAATGTGGGAGGGGGCTTGCCCCGATAGCGGTGTGTCAGCCTGTGCATGCAGTGACTGGCACGCTGCAATCGGGGGCAAGCCCCCTCCCACATTTGTCTGTGTTTGGCTTGAGGTTTTTAGGGCAGTTCCAGACCGCCCGCTGCTTTGTGCAACGTCCGCAAATGCTCGCCCACCAGTTTGAGGTTGGCTTCGCAGGCGGCAATTTCAGCGGAACGGGAAGGATCCAGCAGCGCCCTCACCTCTTTATCCAATTCGCCGGTCAGGGATTGCAGCTGCTTCTGGCGCTCGGCGCTTTCCGATTCAAGACGCTTTGCTTCCGAAGGTTGCGGCAGGCCATAACCACCGCTGCCCAGCAGCTCCGCCGGGCGACTGAGGAAGCCGCTGTTGGCGAGGATCTGCTGCAGCGTGGCGTTGGCTTTCTCCATGCCACCGTTTTTCAGCTCGCGGGCACCGAGGTAGCGTTGTTTGACTTCGTCCTGGGCCAGCATCAACTGCTTGCGAAAGCTTGCCTGCTCAAGCAGTAGCAGCGCGGCGCTGGTGCGCAGATCGGCCTGGCCGAACCACTGGCGGCGCTCCTCTGCACTGAGGGACAGCCAGTCTTCAACCTGGGTCTGTTTGATCGGCAGGCGTTTGCGCAGCACATCGAACATGGCCTGGTAGCGTTCGCGGAAGGAATCGAAGTGATAACCCAGGCGCAGTGCCCGGCGTTTGTCATCCAGCACGCTGGTGTCGGCCAGGCCGCGGGCGTTCAGGACTTCGAGCAGACCGTTGGGAGTGATGTTGTCCAGGCCGGTCAGTTGCGGGTTGGCGCTGCCGCTGCGTAGCAGTTTCAGGCTCTCCACCGCGCAGTTGTTGGAGATGAAGAAGTAGTTGCCGTCGTAGCTCCAATGCATCTCGGCGGCGTGCTCGACGGTGTCGTTGATTTCCTGGCGGGTCAACTTCAACGGTACGGAAGCCAGGCCGCGCAATTCGGTCTTGGTGTATTCGTCGATCACTTGCGCCAGCGGCAGTACAAACAACCGCGATGGGTACTTGCCGACCAGGCCATCCCAGCTCGATAGCTGTACGTCACCGACGAACGCGCGGTAGGACAACACCAGATGCTGGTCCAGGTCCAGGCGACAATCCGGCCCGCGTGGACGCCCCGGCGCACAGATCACCAGGCGTAGCATGCTGTGGCCCCAGCGGCTGACCAGGTTCTGGTTGGCTTCGGCCAGGAGGTAGTCGATTTCGTAGACGCGCTCCGGGTCCACATGACCCAGCGGCGTCTTGGCGAAATCGTTACCGGCGTTCAGGAAGGCGTAGGTGCTGGCGCAGGTGTCTTGTTCCGGCGGGGCCCAGCCGAAGTGTTCCTGGTAATAGCGGAACAATGCCGGGCGCCGGCAGGCGTAGCTGGGGTCGAGGAGGAAGTACTCCATGTTGACCGCGACGAATTCCAGCGGGCTGGTGGTTTCGTAGATGTCCGGGCTGCGGGCGACCTGATGGTTGTGCTGCTCACGCTCGCCGCGACGGCCGACGTATTGCGGCCAGCCGGCAAGGTCCAGCAGGCGCGGGTCGTCACTGAGGGTAAAGCGACGGCCATTCTGGCCACGGCATTGATCAGGCAGGCCGATCAGGCCGGTGAGGTTGTTTTGGCGGCTGCAACGATTGATCAGCGCGCGGTCCTCTTTGGACCACAGGCGCGCACGGTCATAGATGTGGGTCAGTTCGTGCAGCACCGTGGCGAGCATTTCGCGACGCACGGTGCCGTGGGGGCGATTGGTTTTCTGCGTGGCGGCGCTGCCGTCGGTCAGGCTGGCGAGCAGGTTACGGTTGAGGTCCAGTTCGGACACGAGGGAGGCTTGCCCGTAGGCATTCTCGGGCATTTTGTCGGTCCAGCCGACATCGATGCGCCGGTCCAACTGCTCGATAAAGCGCGGCGGTAAAGAGCGCATGGCTTCGTCGAGCAACGCCTGGCTGGCCTGCTGTTCAGCCGGACTCAGACCCTCGGTCTTGAGCCGCAGTTGCAGGCTGGCCTGGGCTGCGCTGGCACACAGCAGCACAGTCCCGGCCAGGAGCCAGGCGGCAATTCGCCTCACAGTGCGAGGATAGCTTCTGCGAGGGTCTGGTCACTGGCGTCGCGGGCTTCCGGCAGGCGTGTGCGCAGGGTGTCGAAGGCCGCTTCCAAGTGCGCGCCACGGATCTCGCCGTTGGTAGCGACGAAACTGGCGGCGTCATCGTGGGCTTCGCGCACCACTTTGGAGTCGCGGATGGAGGTGGTGGTGTCCGAAGTGAAATCAATGGTGCGGCCTGAGGCGCGAACAATGATGTTACTGGTGGCCACCAGGGTATGCGCTTGGGCAACGTCGGCCAACAACAGCAGGCCAAGGGTGGCGGCGATCAGCGGGCTACGCATGGAATTACTCCGAATACAAAGATGGAATGCAAAGATGATTATTGGACGAGAATTGCTTGCGCCAGTTCAAGGTCGCTGGCGTTAAGTTTTGGTTGGCTGCGGCGCAGATAATCCAGCGCTGACTCCAGCCGTGCGCCCCGCCATTCGCCGTCAGTGGCGATAAACGCGGCAGCGTCATCCTGAGCGGCCATTATCACTTTTTTGTCGAAGGGTGCGGAGGTCACCTTGCTGGTGGCATACGCGCTCACGACCGTGCTCTGGGTGGTGAGGTCAAAGGCCGAAGCCAATGGCGACCAGCCGCAGAAAAACACCACAGGGACTATTAAAAGGCGGTATGAAAAAGCCATGGGACTCGACAACTGAAAGCGAGCGCCAAGGCTAGCGCAATGCCCAGGCGAGAGCCAGTGCATCGGTATCAGGGAGCGGCAGACGCTCCCTTTGTGCTCCGAATCAGATAGCCAGGATCGCTTGGGCCAGTTGCGCGTCAGTCGCGGTATTCAATTGCGGCGCTTGTTGGCGGATCTGTGCCAGGGCGCTCTCCAGTTTCACACCACGAATGGCACCTTCGCTGGCGACAAAGCTGGCGGCGTCGTCACGAGCGGCGCGCACGACCTTGTTGTCGCGCAGTGAAGAAGTGGCATCGGAGCTGGCGTCGGAGGTGGCCTTGAGCGCGCCGACGATGGAGTCGGTGGTCACGATGAAGCTGCTCGCGCTGGCGTTGGCAGTCAGGGCCAATAGGGCAGCAGCACTCAACAAGCGAAGACGGGACATGGGAAGACTCCTGTAGATGAACGGATAAGGTGGCGCAGGGCAGCCATTGGGGATCAGACGCCTGTACGACGCGGTTCGCCACGTGGTGGCTGGATATTAAGCTGCCGCTTATCCGTTCGGGAAGCTTCTTGACTGCCTAGTCACGCCAGAACGGCTTGGACAGCTCGGCCATTCGGTCGCCATGGCTGATGCCCAGGTCTGACAGTTCCCGAGCATCAAGCTGTGACAGTTGACGCCGTTCATAAGCCAGGCGTGCCCATCTAACGAAGGCCAAGGCCACCTGGCGTGGCAGCCGCTTATAAAGAGGGGAAGTCTTATCCATGGCGAGTACCTTTCATGAGGTCTTGGATCACCATGTTGGATGGGGCGGGGTCACCGATACAGATACACCAGAGTTAAATTGTACTGCTTAACTGTTTTGCTTTATTAACTGTACCTGTCATTGAGAAAGGCTTCTGTTTTTACGCTCAAAACCCCAAACCCGGAAACAACAAAGCCCGCCTCCGGTTTCCCGGGGCGGGCTCTGTTTTGACAAATCAGGTTGCTGGCAGTGGACCCGTCAGGTCAGGGCCAGCGAGCGCTAAATCAGCGCCAGAACGGCTTGCTCAGCTCTTCGTAGCGTTGAGCTTCGCTGATGCCTGCGTCAGCCAGCAGACGCGAATCCAGACGAGCCAGTTGGTGGCGGCTGGAGATGCGGCGCTGCCACAACATCAGGTTGGCGATAACGCGCAGAGGCAGGGAAGCCTGGGTGTTTACAGCTTTTTCTTCAAAGAACAGTTCGGAACTGAGTGTACGTTCCATGATGACATCCTTCCGCTTGTGGCGGGATTAGGTAGTGGTTTAACTGATGCCAATGATCCTCTCCCGGCGCAAGACTCTCTAGATACAGTTCACCTGTATTGTGAGGGGCCAGTTAACTGTTTATAGGCGCTGTACTGTACGAAAATAGGGCAACTGTACCTGTCTGCACTTAAGTAGTGCGAAATAGCCATTTTCGATGAGGGGTGTGGGATATTTCGGTAGGAAATGACCGGTACAGCAGTACAGTTTTTTCAATAAGTGGCAGCGACAAGGCCGAGCTGATGAAACTGTATTTGCATCAGCTCGGATCTGTATCAATCAGGCCTTGAGCATGTGCCCGGTTTCTTCCAGGTTAATGTGCCAGCTCAGTGCTTCGCGCAGGATGTGCGGGGTATGCCCGCCGATGGCACAGGCAGCATCGAAGTAACTGTTCAGTGCATCGCGGTACGCCGGGTGTACACAGTTGTCGATGATCACCCGCGCTCGTTCCCGTGGCGCCAGGCCACGCAGGTCAGCCAGCCCGACTTCGGTCACCAGGATGTCTACGTCATGCTCGGTGTGGTCCACATGACTGACCATCGGCACTACGCTGGAAATTGCCCCGCCCTTGGCAATCGACTTGGTCACGAAGATCGCCAAGTGCGCGTTGCGCGCGAAATCCCCGGAGCCGCCAATGCCGTTCATCATGCGCGTGCCGCAGATGTGGGTGGAGTTGACGTTGCCGTAGATGTCGAACTCCAGTGCGGTGTTGATACCGATGATGCCCAACCGACGCACCACCTCAGGGTGATTGGAGATTTCCTGCGGGCGCAGTACCAGCTTGTCTTTGTAGTGTTCCAGGTTGCCGAACACATCGGCATTGCGCCGCTCTGACAGCGTGATCGAGCTGCCCGACGCGAAGCTCAATTTGCCTGCATCGATCAGGTCGAAGGTCGAGTCCTGCAACACTTCCGAATACATGGTGAGGTCTTCGAACGGCGAGTCGATCAATCCGCACATCACTGCGTTGGCGATGTTACCTATCCCTGCCTGCAGCGGGCCGAGCTTGTTGGTCATGCGTCCCGCATCGACTTCCTGCTTGAGGAAGTTGATCAGGTGATTGGCGATGCCTTGTGTGTCGCTGTCGGGCGGCGTCACGGTAGAGGCCGAGTCAGCCTGGTTGGTGATCACGATGGCGACGATTTTTTCCGGTGGGATCGGGATGGCGGTGCTGCCAATGCGATCATCGACTTTCACCAATGGGATCGGCGTGCGCGTCGGCCGGTAGGTCGGGATATAGATGTCGTGCAGCCCTTCCAGGTTCGGGTTGTGCGCCATGTTGATCTCGACAATCACCTGCTTGGCGAAAATCGCGAAGCTGGCCGAGTTACCCACAGACGTGGTGGGCACAATATGCCCCTGTTCCGTGATTGCGACCGCTTCAATCACTGCAATGTCCGGCAGCTTGAGTTGGTTGTTACGCAATTGCTCGACGGTTTCCGACAAGTGCTGGTCGATAAACATCACTTCGCCGGCGTTGATCGCTTTGCGCAAGGTACTGTCGACCTGAAACGGCATGCGTCGGGACAGCACGCCGGCTTCGGTCAATTGCTTATCCAGGTCATTGCCCAGGCTGGCGCCGGTCATCAGGGTGATTTTCAGCGGAGAAGTCTTGGCGCGCTCGGCCAAGGCGTGGGGGACGGCCTTGGCTTCACCGGCACGGGTGAAGCCGCTCATGCCGACGGTCATGCCGTCTTCGATCAGTGCGGCGGCGTCTGCCGCGCTCATGACCTTGTTCAACAACGAAGGCAAGCGGATGCGATCACGGTACATGGATTCTTATCTCGGGCTACGGAAGCAAGGTGCGCAGTTTAGTGATTTCAAAAAAAATCGGCCCGCTACCATGGTCGAATGCCAGGTAGCGATTTAGAGCCTTTGGTCGGGTTTCATGGAGTAATAAAAAACCCCAGCCTACAAGAGGCCGGGGTTTCGAGTATTGCGCTGAAGCAGTGTTACTCGACGGCTTTGACCATGTCTTCAATGACCTTCTTGGCATCTCCGAAGACCATCATGGTCTTGTCCAGATAGAACAGCTCGTTATCCAAACCGGCATAACCGCTGGCCATCGAGCGCTTATTGACGATGATGGTTTTGGCCTTGAACGCCTCGAGGATCGGCATGCCGGCAATCGGCGAGTTCGGGTCGTTTTTGGCGGCCGGGTTGACCACGTCGTTCGCGCCAAGCACCAGCACCACATCGGCCTGGCCGAACTCGGAGTTGATGTCTTCCATCTCGAACACTTGGTCGTAAGGCACCTCCGCCTCGGCGAGCAGTACGTTCATGTGCCCAGGCATACGGCCCGCCACTGGGTGAATCGCGTATTTCACGGTGACGCCGCGATGGGTCAGCTTCTCGGTCAGTTCCTTGAGTGCGTGTTGCGCTCGCGCCACTGCCAGGCCGTAGCCCGGCACAATGATCACGGTGTCGGCGTTGGTCAGCAGGAAGGTCGCGTCGTCGGCCGAACCGGATTTCACCGGGCGCGCTTCTTTCGAGCCCGCCGCCGCGCCGGCATCCGGCGCATTGCCGAAACCGCCGAGCAGTACGTTAAAGAAGGAGCGGTTCATCGCCTTGCACATAATGTACGAGAGGATTGCGCCGCTGGAGCCCACCAGGGAGCCGGCGATGATCAGCATCGAGTTGTTCAGCGAGAAGCCGATGCCCGCCGCTGCCCAGCCGGAGTAGCTGTTGAGCATCGACACCACCACCGGCATGTCCGCGCCGCCGATCGGGATGATGATCAGCACGCCAAGCACGAAGGCCAGGGCCAGCATCAGGGCAAAGGCGGTGAGGTTGCCGGTGAACATGAACGCCAGGCCGAGGCCAAGTGTTGCGAGGCCGAGCACCAGGTTCAGCTTGTGCTGGCCGCCGAACTGTACCGGTGCGCCTTGGAACAGACGGAACTTGTACTTGCCCGACAGCTTGCCGAACGCGATTACCGAGCCGGAGAACGTAATTGCGCCGATGGCCGCGCCGAGAAACAGCTCCAGGCGGTTACCGGCTGGAATCGAGTCGCCCAGGTGTTTGACGATGCCCAGGGATTGCGGCTCGACCACCGCGGCAATCGCAATAAACACGGCGGCCAGACCGATCATGCTGTGCATGAACGCCACCAGCTCCGGCATCTTGGTCATTTCTACGCGCTTGGCCATGATCGAACCGGCGGTGCCGCCGATCAGCAGGCCGACGATCACATAGCCGATGCCGGCGGTGGCGAGCTCAGCGCCCAGCTTATAGATGAGGCCCACCGTGGTAAGTACCGCAAGCGCCATGCCGAGCATCCCGAACAGGTTGCCGCGCCGCGACGTGGTCGGATGTGACAGGCCTTTGAGGGCCTGGATGAAACAGATCGACGCGATCAGGTAGAGCGTCGTTACCAGATTCATGCTCATTACTTCGGCGCCTCTTCTTTTGCTTTCGGGGCTTTCTTCTTGAACATCTCAAGCATGCGGCGGGTGACCAGGAAGCCACCAAATACGTTCACTGCTGCCAGTGCCACGGCCAGCGTGCCCATGGTCTTGCCCAGTGGTGTGACGGTGAGGGCTGCGGCGAGCATGGCGCCGACGATCACGATCGCGGAAATGGCGTTGGTCACCGCCATCAATGGCGTGTGCAGTGCGGGCGTTACGTTCCAGACCACGTGGTAACCGACATAAATCGCCAGCACAAAGATGATCAGGTTGTAGATACCGGGGGAGATAAGCTCTTCCATCGTCTGAATCCCTGCTTAGGCGTTTTTGCGGATGACTTGGCCGTCGCGGCACATCAGGCACGCAGCGACGATGTCGTCTTCGAGGTTGATTTCAAACTGCCCTTCCTTGGTGAAGACCAGCTTCAGGAAGTCCAGCAGGTTGCGCGCATACAAAGCTGACGCGTCGGCAGCGACGGCACCGGCCAAGTTAGTCGGGCCGCAGATGATCACGCCATTTTCCACCACCACCTGGTCGGCGACGGTCAGCGGGCAGTTGCCACCTTGGGCGGCGGCGAGGTCGATGACCACTGAGCCGGGCTTCATCTGTGCGACGGTTTCGGCGCTGAGCAGGGTCGGCGCTTTTCGGCCGGGGATCAGGGCGGTGGTAATGACGATGTCGGCCTGCTTGGCGCGCTCGTGCACGGCCAGGGCCTGGCGCTGCATCCAGCTGGTCGGCATTGGACGTGCATAGCCACCGACCCCGACGGCGCATTCGCGTTCTTCATCGGTTTCGTAAGGCACGTCAACGAATTTGGCACCCAAGGATTCGATCTGCTCTTTAACGGCCGGGCGCACGTCAGACGCTTCGATCACTGCACCCAGGCGCTTCGCTGTGGCAATCGCTTGCAGGCCTGCGACACCGGCGCCCAGGATCAGTACGCGCGCGGCTTTCACGGTGCCTGCGGCCGTCATCAGCATCGGCATGAAGCGCGGGTAATGATGCGCAGCCAGCAACACGGCTTTATAGCCGGCGATGTTGGCCTGGGATGACAGCACGTCGAGGCTCTGGGCCCGTGAGGTGCGTGGCGCTGCTTCAAGGGCAAAGGCCGTGATGCCGCGTTCGGCGAGCTTGGCAATGGTTTCATTGCTGAACGGATTGAGCATGCCCACCAACACGGTGCCGCTTTTGATCAGCGCCAGCTCGCTGTCGCTGGGGGCCACCACCTTGAGAATCAGCTCGGCGCCAAACACATCGTTGGCACTGCCAATGGTTGCGCCTGCCGCTTCATAGGCAGTGTCCACGACGCTGGCCTTTAGGCCTGCCCCGCTTTGTACAGTGACCTTATGGCCCTGGCCGATCAGCTTCTTGATGGTTTCCGGGGTGGCAGCCACCCGCGTTTCACCGGTCTGGGTTTCGAGAGGAACACCAATGTGCACGTCAAATCTCCTGCATGATCTTTTTGCTTTTGATCTTTTTGTAAAAAGGCCAGTGCACCGCGAGTGGCGCAACTGGGGCGGCCGATCAGCACGATCCCGCTGAAATGACAGCGGGGCGCGGCATTTTGCAGGCGAACTTTACGGCCTTCAAGGGATTATGACGGGTGACGAAAAATTAACTACAAGTCACCCTGTGACTGATTGTCGCAACACCCTGAAATAACCTCTTCAAATACATGGGCTTAAAGGGCTGCAGGCAGTTTTGCACTCTTTTGCCATCGCCGATGTGAATAGTCGGCTATTGGCTTGTGACAGTCGCTATAAGCCAAGTAGATCATGGCTTTGAGCCTTTTTTGGACTGACAGATACAGTCTGTTGAAATGCGACATATACGTATATCTGTAGGATTGAAAATTTACTGACTACAAAGTCAGTAAAGCGGTTGTGGCCTTTAAATGCTGGGGCTGTACCGCTGGGACTGGTCGATAAGCCAATCCCTGAAGGCGTGCAATGAGGCAGATTCGACCTTTTTGTCCGGAATCATCAAGTAATAAGCCTTTGAGCTGCTCAGCGCCTCTGGGCTGGCGATCAGCAATTGTCCCTCCTCAAGCTCGCGCTGGATGAGGAACGGTGGAATCAGCGCGATCCCCATATCGTGCATGGCGGCCTGGGACAACATCGAGAATAGCTCGTATCGGGGGCCTGTCATGTCGCGGGGTATGTTCAGTTGTTGGGCGTTGAACCATTGGCGCCACGCGTAGGGGCGTGTGGTCTGCTGCAGAAGCGGCAGTTCTGCGATCTCCTGGGGACTGAACCGCGTGCGGCTACCCAATAGCCGAGGGCTGCACACTGGGACAGGGTTTTCCCCCATCAGTCGGTGGGATTCTGTGCCGGACCAGTCGGCATCGCCGAAGTAGATCGCGGCGTCGAATTCAGTGTCGGCAAACAGGAAGGGTCGTGTTCGGTTCGTGAGGTTAACGGTGACTTCGGGGTGCTGGCGTTGGAAGTCCTTGAGGCGAGGAATCAGCCATTGAGTACCGAATGTCGGGACAACGGCCAGTTCGATGGTGTTAGCGCCCTGCTGACCCATGACGGAAAGCGTATCGCGTTCCACCGCATCCAATTGCGTGGCCACGCGACGACTGTAGGACAGCCCCGCTTCTGTAAGCTTTACCCCACGCCGTGAGCGGCGAAACAGCTCGACACTTAAAAACTCTTCGAGGCTGGCGATCTGTCGACAGATGGCACCTTGCGTGATCGAAAGCTCCTGCGCCGCCTTGGTAAAGCTCTCGTGGCGGGCTGCCGCTTCAAAACTGACAAGAGCGGTGGTGCTGGGGATTTTTCTGCGCATATACCGTGTCCTCACTTACTAAAGCGCATATGCGCCTTTCTCGGCTACTTCGAAGTGAGAAATTAGCACAACCCTATGCGGAAACCTCGTTTGCCCTCTGCGCGTGTCGGGCCTAGGCTGCTTCCACGACTTCCGATTCTTTCCGCGAGGACTTATTCATGGCTGGCAAGGCAAGCTTCAACTGGATCGATCCACTGCTGCTCGATCAACAGCTCACCGAAGAAGAGCGCATGGTGCGCGACAGTGCTGAGCAGTTCGCCCAGGACAAGTTGGCCCCGCGTGTGCTCGAAGCCTTTCGCCATGAAAAGACCGACCCTGCTATTTTTCGCGAGATGGGCGAGACCGGTTTGCTCGGTGCGATGATCCCTGAGCAGTACGGTGGCAGCGGCTTGAATTACGTCAGCTATGGGTTGATCGCGCGCGAAGTGGAGCGTGTCGACTCCGGCTATCGCTCGATGATGAGTGTGCAGTCGTCACTGGTCATGGTGCCGATCAACGAGTTCGGCACTGAGGCACAGAAACAGAAGTACCTGCCGAAGCTGGCTTCTGGCGAATGGATCGGTTGTTTCGGCTTGACTGAGCCCAATCATGGCTCCGATCCGGGTGCGATGATCACGCGTGCTCGCAAGGTCGAGGGGGGTTATAGCCTGACGGGCGCGAAGATGTGGATCACCAATAGCCCGATCGCGGATGTGTTTGTGGTCTGGGGTAAGGACGATGCTGGCGATATTCGTGGGTTTGTCCTGGAGAAAGGCTGGAAGGGCCTGAGCGCTCCGGCGATTCATGGCAAGGTCGGGCTGCGCGCCTCCATCACCGGTGAAATCGTCATGGATAACGTGTTTGTTCCGGAAGAGAACATCTTTCCGGATGTGCGCGGTTTGAAGGGGCCCTTCACCTGCCTTAACTCGGCACGCTATGGCATCTCCTGGGGGGCGTTGGGGGCCGCCGAGTTTTGCTGGCATACCGCCCGCCAATACACGCTTGATCGCCATCAATTCGGCCGCCCATTGGCGGCGACCCAGTTGATCCAGAAGAAGCTGGCCGATATGCAGACTGAGATCACCCTGGCCCTGCAAGGTTGCCTGCGTTTGGGGCGGATGAAGGACGAAGGTACGGCGGCGGTTGAAATCACGTCGATCATGAAGCGCAACTCGTGTGGCAAGTCCCTGGATATCGCACGCATGGCGCGTGACATGCTGGGTGGCAACGGTATTTCCGACGAGTTCGGGGTGGCACGTCATCTGGTCAACCTGGAGGTGGTGAATACCTATGAAGGTACTCATGACGTGCATGCGTTGATTCTGGGGCGCGCGCAAACCGGTCTTCAGGCGTTCTATTAATAGGAGCACGGCATGGGCGCGCTTTCGCATCTGCGGGTACTGGATTTATCGCGAGTACTGGCGGGCCCCTGGTCCGGGCAGATCCTCGCGGACCTTGGGGCTGAGGTGATCAAGGTTGAGCGGCCGGGCAGTGGTGATGACACACGCGCCTGGGGGCCGCCATTCCTTAAGGATGCTTATGGTGAGAACACCAGTGAGGCGGCTTATTACCTGTCGGCCAATCGCAATAAGCAGTCTGTGACGATCGATTTCACGCGGCCGGAGGGGCAGGCGCTGGTCCGTGAGCTGGCGGCCAAGTCAGACATCCTGATCGAGAACTTCAAGGTGGGTGGTCTTGCTGCGTATGGGCTGGACTATGAGTCGCTCAAGGAGATCAACCCGGAGTTGATCTACTGCTCGATCACTGGCTTCGGTCAGACGGGGCCATATGCTACGCGTGCGGGTTATGACTTCATGATCCAGGGGCTCGGCGGGCTTATGAGCCTGACTGGCCGCCCCGAGGGTGATGAGGGGGCTGGGCCGGTGAAAGTGGGCGTCGCGCTGACTGACATCCTGACGGGGCTCTACTCGACCGTGGCCATCTTGGCGGCACTGGCTCATCGGGATCATGACGGTGGTGGGCAGCACATCGATATGGCGCTACTGGATGTGCAGGTGGCATGCCTGGCGAACCAAGCGATGAATTATCTGACGACAGGTGCCTCGCCCAAGCGCCTGGGGAATGCTCACCCGAACATCGTGCCTTATCAGGACTTTCCCACGGCCGACGGTGATTTCATCCTGACGGTGGGTAATGACGGGCAGTTTCGTAAGTTTGCTGAAGTGGCCGGGCGGCCACAGTGGGCGGATGATCCGCGCTTCTCTACTAATAAGGTGCGGGTGGCCAATCGGGCGGAGCTGATTCCGTTGATTCGCCAGGCTACGGTGTTCAAGACGACGGCTGAGTGGGTATCGCAGTTGGAGCGGGTGGGTGTGCCTTGTGGGCCGATCAATGACCTGGCCCAGGTGTTTGATGATCCGCAGGTCAAGGCGCGCGGCTTGGCGATGGCGTTGCCTCATGCGTTGGCAGGGATGGTGCCACAGGTTGCCAGCCCAATACGGTTGTCGAAGACGCCTGTGGAGTACCGGAGCGCGCCTCCTCTGCTGGGTGAGCATACGGCCGAGGTGCTTCAGGAAGTACTGGGGTTGGGCATGGCGAATGTAGTCGCTTTAAAGGCGGCGGGGGTTATTTGACTGCTTCCTTCTATATAGAGGGTATTGGCGGCTTTTTGTTGGTGGTTTTTTAATCAATGCTAACTAATTGATAGAAAAGCAGAATTAAGGGTTGACGGCAGATTCTGGAAGTCTAT
Source organism: Pseudomonas sp. A39 (assembly GCF_058145955.1). Taxonomy (NCBI): domain Bacteria; kingdom Pseudomonadati; phylum Pseudomonadota; class Gammaproteobacteria; order Pseudomonadales; family Pseudomonadaceae; genus Pseudomonas; species Pseudomonas sp. A39. The sequence continues at coordinate 4,230 of NZ_JBYVMD010000016.1, read as the reverse complement.
AATTCGCCCCACTTCCGGCGCAGTCGAAACGGAAAACTCCTTGGTAAACAAAGAGTTACGCAGGATTCGACAGCGAGTTGCTTCAGTTTATCGAAGCCCAGAAGGAGTTGGTAGAGCAGTGTTGTTTGGCTCTATTAACGTTTCGATCCTCTCGGTCGAAAGCGGAGAAAAAGAGGTGTTGACAGCAGCGTGTAACGCTGTAGAATTCGCCTCCCGCTAACGAGAGATCGGAAGCGCAAGTGGTTGAAGTTGTTGAAGAAATCTTCGAAAACTTCTGAAAATAATCACTTGACAGCAAATGAGGCTGCTGTAGAATGCGCGCCTCGGTTGAGACGAAAGATCTTAACCAACCGCTCTTTAACAACTGAATCAAGCAATTCGTGTGGGTGCTTGTGGAGTCAGACTGATAGTCAACAAGATTATCAGCATCACAAGTTACTCCGCGAGAAATCAAAGATGTAACCAACGATTGCTGAGCCAAGTTTAGGGTTTCTTAAAAACCCAAAGATGTTTGAACTGAAGAGTTTGATCATGGCTCAGATTGAACGCTGGCGGCAGGCCTAACACATGCAAGTCGAGCGGTAGAGAGAAGCTTGCTTCTCTTGAGAGCGGCGGACGGGTGAGTAATGCCTAGGAATCTGCCTGGTAGTGGGGGATAACGTTCGGAAACGGACGCTAATACCGCATACGTCCTACGGGAGAAAGCAGGGGACCTTCGGGCCTTGCGCTATCAGATGAGCCTAGGTCGGATTAGCTAGTTGGTGAGGTAATGGCTCACCAAGGCGACGATCCGTAACTGGTCTGAGAGGATGATCAGTCACACTGGAACTGAGACACGGTCCAGACTCCTACGGGAGGCAGCAGTGGGGAATATTGGACAATGGGCGAAAGCCTGATCCAGCCATGCCGCGTGTGTGAAGAAGGTCTTCGGATTGTAAAGCACTTTAAGTTGGGAGGAAGGGCAGTTACCTAATACGTGATTGTTTTGACGTTACCGACAGAATAAGCACCGGCTAACTCTGTGCCAGCAGCCGCGGTAATACAGAGGGTGCAAGCGTTAATCGGAATTACTGGGCGTAAAGCGCGCGTAGGTGGTTTGTTAAGTTGGATGTGAAATCCCCGGGCTCAACCTGGGAACTGCATTCAAAACTGACTGACTAGAGTATGGTAGAGGGTGGTGGAATTTCCTGTGTAGCGGTGAAATGCGTAGATATAGGAAGGAACACCAGTGGCGAAGGCGACCACCTGGACTGATACTGACACTGAGGTGCGAAAGCGTGGGGAGCAAACAGGATTAGATACCCTGGTAGTCCACGCCGTAAACGATGTCAACTAGCCGTTGGGAGCCTTGAGCTCTTAGTGGCGCAGCTAACGCATTAAGTTGACCGCCTGGGGAGTACGGCCGCAAGGTTAAAACTCAAATGAATTGACGGGGGCCCGCACAAGCGGTGGAGCATGTGGTTTAATTCGAAGCAACGCGAAGAACCTTACCAGGCCTTGACATCCAATGAACTTTCTAGAGATAGATTGGTGCCTTCGGGAACATTGAGACAGGTGCTGCATGGCTGTCGTCAGCTCGTGTCGTGAGATGTTGGGTTAAGTCCCGTAACGAGCGCAACCCTTGTCCTTAGTTACCAGCACGTAATGGTGGGCACTCTAAGGAGACTGCCGGTGACAAACCGGAGGAAGGTGGGGATGACGTCAAGTCATCATGGCCCTTACGGCCTGGGCTACACACGTGCTACAATGGTCGGTACAGAGGGTTGCCAAGCCGCGAGGTGGAGCTAATCCCATAAAACCGATCGTAGTCCGGATCGCAGTCTGCAACTCGACTGCGTGAAGTCGGAATCGCTAGTAATCGCGAATCAGAATGTCGCGGTGAATACGTTCCCGGGCCTTGTACACACCGCCCGTCACACCATGGGAGTGGGTTGCACCAGAAGTAGCTAGTCTAACCTTCGGGAGGACGGTTACCACGGTGTGATTCATGACTGGGGTGAAGTCGTAACAAGGTAGCCGTAGGGGAACCTGCGGCTGGATCACCTCCTTAATCGACGACATCAGCTGCTCCATAAGTTCCCACACGAATTGCTTGATTCATTGAAGAAGACGATAAGAAGCAGCCCGAAATTGGGTCTGTAGCTCAGTTGGTTAGAGCGCACCCCTGATAAGGGTGAGGTCGGCAGTTCGAATCTGCCCAGACCCACCAATTTTGTGTGGGAAACGCCTGTAGAAATACGGGGCCATAGCTCAGCTGGGAGAGCGCCTGCCTTGCACGCAGGAGGTCAACGGTTCGATCCCGTTTGGCTCCACCACTACTGCTTCTGAAGTTTTGAAAGCTTAGAAATGAGCATTCCACCAAGACGGTGATGAATGTTGATTTCTAGTCTTTGATTAGATCGTTCTTTAAAAATTTGGGTATGTGATAGAAAGATAGACTGAACGTTACTTTCACTGGTAACGGATCAGGCTAAGGTAAAATTTGTGAGTTCTCTTAATTGAGAAATTCGAATTTTCGGCGAATGTTGTCTTCACAGTATAACCAGATTGCTTGGGGTTATATGGTCAAGTGAAGAAGCGCATACGGTGGATGCCTTGGCAGTCAGAGGCGATGAAAGACGTGGTAGCCTGCGAAAAGCTTCGGGGAGTCGGCAAACAGACTTTGATCCGGAGATGTCTGAATGGGGGAACCCAGCCATCATAAGATGGTTATCTTAAGCTGAATACATAGGCTTAAGAGGCGAACCAGGGGAACTGAAACATCTAAGTACCCTGAGGAAAAGAAATCAACCGAGATTCCCTTAGTAGTGGCGAGCGAACGGGGACTAGCCCTTAAGTGGCTTTGAGATTAGCGGAACGCTCTGGAAAGTGCGGCCATAGTGGGTGATAGCCCTGTACGCGAAAATCTCTTAGTCATGAAATCGAGTAGGACGGAGCACGAGAAACTTTGTCTGAATATGGGGGGACCATCCTCCAAGGCTAAATACTACTGACTGACCGATAGTGAACTAGTACCGTGAGGGAAAGGCGAAAAGAACCCCGGAGAGGGGAGTGAAATAGATCCTGAAACCGTATGCGTACAAGCAGTGGGAGCCCACTTTGTTGGGTGACTGCGTACCTTTTGTATAATGGGTCAGCGACTTATTTTCAGTGGCGAGCTTAACCGAATAGGGGAGGCGTAGCGAAAGCGAGTCTTAATAGGGCGTCTAGTCGCTGGGAATAGACCCGAAACCGGGCGATCTATCCATGGGCAGGTTGAAGGTTGGGTAACACTAACTGGAGGACCGAACCGACTACCGTTGAAAAGTTAGCGGATGACCTGTGGATCGGAGTGAAAGGCTAATCAAGCTCGGAGATAGCTGGTTCTCCTCGAAAGCTATTTAGGTAGCGCCTCATGTATCACTGTAGGGGGTAGAGCACTGTTTCGGCTAGGGGGTCATCCCGACTTACCAAACCGATGCAAACTCCGAATACCTACAAGTGCCGAGCATGGGAGACACACGGCGGGTGCTAACGTCCGTCGTGAAAAGGGAAACAACCCAGACCGTCAGCTAAGGTCCCAAAGTTATGGTTAAGTGGGAAACGATGTGGGAAGGCTTAGACAGCTAGGAGGTTGGCTTAGAAGCAGCCACCCTTTAAAGAAAGCGTAATAGCTCACTAGTCGAGTCGGCCTGCGCGGAAGATGTAACGGGGCTCAAACCATACACCGAAGCTACGGGTATCACGTAAGTGATGCGGTAGAGGAGCGTTCTGTAAGCCTGTGAAGGTGAGTTGAGAAGCTTGCTGGAGGTATCAGAAGTGCGAATGCTGACATGAGTAACGACAATGGGTGTGAAAAACACCCACGCCGAAAGACCAAGGTTTCCTGCGCAACGTTAATCGACGCAGGGTTAGTCGGTCCCTAAGGCGAGGCTGAAAAGCGTAGTCGATGGAAAACAGGTTAATATTCCTGTACTTCTGGTTATTGCGATGGAGGGACGGAGAAGGCTAGGCCAGCTTGGCGTTGGTTGTCCAAGTTTAAGGTGGTAGGCTGAGATCTTAGGTAAATCCGGGATCTTAAGGCCGAGAGCTGATGACGAGTTAACTTTTAGTTAACGAAGTGGTTGATGCCATGCTTCCAAGAAAAGCTTCTAAGCTTCAGGTAACCAGGAACCGTACCCCAAACCGACACAGGTGGTTGGGTAGAGAATACCAAGGCGCTTGAGAGAACTCGGGTGAAGGAACTAGGCA
>NZ_JBYVMD010000015.1:0-130606 GCF_058145955.1 Pseudomonas sp. A39 | reverse complement strand
ACCTGTAAACCATGTCCCCGGTTAGAAATGTAAACGATGTCCCCGGTTTGTACCGGGGCAAGCCCCCTCCCACATTTGGACCTCGATCGACAGACGCAACTCCGGTCGGCTTTAAGGCCGCCGCGTTTGCCTTTGCTCTACACCACTCAAGCCGGCTGTCAGGCCGCTGTGCTCTTGCTTTTGATCTTGATCTTAGGCGCCCCGTTAAACACGCTGGCCGGAATTCGACAGGGATTTGGGGGGTAAACCGGCAGGGATGCCGGTTTAGCCGCCCCGCGCCATGGATGGCGCGTGGCGGCGGCCCCCCAAATCACTGGCGAATTACGGGCACACCGAGCCTAAGCGAGGTGCCGAGTGTTGGGGCAAGAGCCCTTTGGTTACTTTGGGGCTCTTTTCCAAAGTGACCCGCCGTAAGGGCGGAACCCATATCAGCCGTTACCACAGCAATGGATATGTACTCAACCCAACCCCATCATTGACCATCCCCCAAGCACTGCGTAGCCTTGCACCCTCGAGGTTCTTCGGCCCAGGCCGAAGCTAAGAAGGGAACGCGGTCCAAGCCGCGGCTGCCCCCGCAACTGTAAAGGGTTCATCTGACTGCCACGCCACTGCCACCAGGCGGGAAGGCGCAGCCAGCGCCGGTCGCAAGACCCGCAAGCCCCAAGCCAGGAGACCTGCCTCGTAACCGATTTTCCACTTCAACCGGGCGGGGTGATCCGGTGACGAAATCCGCTGCTGCGCGCCGTCGCAGGGCCTATCGTCCCGTATGCCCGCCCCCAAGGGCATCCGATGAAAACACTGGCCAAACTTCCCGTCACCATCGTTACCGGCTTTCTCGGCTCGGGCAAAACCACCTTGCTGCGCCATATGCTCGACAACGCCCAGGGCCGTCGCATCGCGGTGATCGTCAATGAATTCGGCGAGTTGGGCATCGACGGTGAAATCCTCAAGCAGTGCTCCATCGGTTGCACCGAAGAAGAAGCCAACGGCCGCGTCTACGAGCTGGCCAACGGCTGCCTGTGCTGCACCGTGCAGGAAGAATTCTTCCCGGTGATGCGCGAACTGGTCGCCCGTCGCGGCGACCTTGACCATATCCTCATCGAAACCTCCGGCCTGGCTCTGCCAAAACCCTTGGTACAAGCCTTCCAGTGGCCGGAAATCCGCAGTGCCTGCACCGTTGACGCGGTGATCACCGTGGTCGACAGCCCGGCCGTGGCCGCCGGCACGTTCGCCGCGTTCCCGGACCAGGTCGATGCCCAGCGCAAACTCGACCCGAACCTCGACCACGAATCGCCACTGCACGAGCTGTTCGCCGACCAACTGGCCAGTGCCGACCTAGTCATCCTCAATAAAGCCGACCTGATCAGCCCCGAAGACCTGGCCCGCGTGCGCCTGGAAGTCGCCGAAGAACTGCCGCCGGCGGTGAAGATCATCGAAGCCAGCAGCGGTCGCCTGCCGCTGGACGTGCTGATCGGCCTGGGCGCTGGTTCCGAAGAGCATATCGACGGTCGCCACAGCCATCACGATCATCACCACGACGGTGAAGACGATCACGATCACGATGCGTTTGACTCCATCTCCATCGACCTGCCGCAAGCCGACGAAGCGCTGCTGCTCGACGCCCTGACGCAATTGGTGGTGCAGCACGGCATCCTGCGTGTCAAAGGTTTTGCCGCCATCCCGAACAAGCCAATGCGTCTGCTGATCCAGGGCGTGGGCACGCGTTTCGACAAGCATTTCGACCGCGCGTGGGGCGCCGACGAAGCGCGCATCACGCGCCTGGTGCTGATCGGCCAGGACCTGGACGCGGCAGGTCTCGAAGCGCAACTGCGCGCAGCCCTCAGCGTTTAACCCATGCACCTGCTCAGGACTCAGCCCGGTGGTTTTGTCTCGGACGACAATATTGCCGACCTTGGCCAAACCCCCGCTGAACTGGTGATCCTGTGCAGCGGTGATTCCAGCCTGGCGCTGCTGGCCGAAGCGGCCCAGCAGTTGCCCGACGACTACCCCAGCTTGCGCCTGGCCAACCCGATGCAGGTGCAGAACCATGCCTCGGTCGACCTGTACGTCGATGAGGTGCTGCGCCACGCCAAGGTCATCCTGATTTCGCTGCATGGCGGCATCGGTTATTGGCGCTACGGCATCGAGCGCTTGGTGGAGTTGGCCGAGCGTGGCGTGCAGTTGATCCTGGTGCCGGGGGATGATCGCCCGGACCCGGAGCTCAGCGCCTTGAGTACCGTGGGCGCAGAAGAGCGTGATCGCCTCTGGCAGTTCCTGCGCCAGGGCGGCCTGGGCAATGCCTTGGATTTCTATCGCTGCCTGGCCAGTGGTTACCTGGGCCGCGACTACGCCTGGGAAGCACCGCACACCCTGCCGCGCACGGCGATTTATCATCCCCGTCACGCCAATGCCCGTCTGACCGATTGGCAGGCCGACTGGAACGCTGACTGGCCGGTGGCGGCGGTGCTGTTTTATCGCTCGCATTTGCAGGCGGCCAATACCGGTTTTATCGATGTGTTCTGCCAGCGCTTGCAGGCGGCGGGCCTCAACCCGTTGCCGATGGCGGTGGCCAGTTTGAAAGAACCGGGCTGCCTGACGGTGGTCGAGGACTGGCTGGATGAGGTCGGTGCGGCGGTGATCCTGAACACCACCGGCTTTGCCCAGTCCAGCCCCGAAGCGCCGCACCTGCGTCCGTTTCGCCGCAATATCCCGGTGATCCAGGCGATCTGCGCCCAGGACAACCAGCCCGGCTGGGAAGCCAGCGAGCAAGGCCTCGGCCCGCGTGACCTGGCCATGCACATTGCCTTGCCGGAGCTGGACGGGCGCATCATCAGCCGGCCGATCAGTTTCAAGGACCTGGCCTGGCGCAGCGAGCGCAGCCAGTCGGATGTGGTGTGCTACCGCGCCGCACCTGAGCGCATGGATTTTGTCGCTGAGCTGGCGCGGCGTTGGGTCGAGCTGGCGCGGGTGCCGAATGCGGATAAACGCGTTGCGCTGATCCTTGCCAACTACCCGACCCGCGACGGCCGGATCGGTAACGGCGTGGGCCTGGATACCCCGGCCGCCGCGCTGAATATCCTGCGTGCCCTGCAGGCTGAAGGCTATCCGCTGCCGGACACCTTGCCCGACAGCGGCACGGCGTTGATACACGACCTGTTGGGCGGTGTCACCAACGACCTGGACAGCCTCGACCTGCGCCCGTGCCATCAAAGCCTGGGGCTGGATGACTACGACGTACTGTTTCAGCGCTTGCCCGAGGCCAATCGCCAGGCGGTGCTGGAACGCTGGGGCCCGCCGCAGAACGACCCGATGTGCCGCGACGGTCGCATGATGATCGCCGGCCTGCGCCTGGGCCTGACCTTTGTCGGGATCCAACCGGCGCGGGGTTATCAGGTGGACGCCAGCGCGGTGTATCACGATCCGGACTTGGTGCCGCCTCACGCGTACTTGGCGTTTTACTTTTGGCTGCGCCACACCTACGGCGCCCATGGCGTGATCCATGTGGGCAAGCACGGCAACCTCGAATGGCTGCCGGGCAAGGGTGTGGGCCTGTCGGAGAACTGCTGGCCCGACGCGCTGCTGGGGCCGCTGCCGAATATCTACCCGTTTATCGTCAACGACCCGGGCGAGGGCGCCCAAGCCAAGCGGCGCACGCAGGCGGTGATCATCGATCACCTGATGCCGCCGCTGACCCGTGCCGAAACCTACGGCCCGCTGCGCAACCTGGAGTTGTTGGCCGACGAGTATTACGAAGCGCAATTGCTCGACCCGCGCCGCGCCCTGGCGTTGCAGAAAGACATCCTCGCGCTGGTGCGTGAAACCCGCATCGACCAGGAGCTGGAGCTGGAGAGCGATGCCGACGCGGCCGTGTGGCTGCCGCGCCTGGACACCTATCTGTGCGACCTGAAGGAGTCGCAGATCCGCGACGGCCTGCACATTTTTGGCGAGTCGCCCGCCGGCCGCTTGCGTATCGATACCTTGCTGGCTTTGCTGCGCATCCCGCGTGGCGATGGCCGTGGCCCACAGTCGAGTGTGCTGCGGGTGCTGGCCAAGGCGTTTGACTTGGGTTTCGACCCGCTGGACTGCGCCCTGGCCGAACCCTGGACCGGACGGCGTCCCGAGGTGTTGCAGAAGAGCGACGCTCAGTTGTGGCGCACTGCCGGTGATACCCGCGAGCGCCTGGAGCTGTACGCGGCGCGGTTGATCGAGCAGGCCTTGGAAGGGCCGCTGGAACAGTTGGAAGAGCCCGGCTGGGAAGACGTGAAAGCCGTGATCGAAAGCCTGCGTATCGTCGTGGCGCCACGCCTGGACGCCTGTGGGCCGGCGGAAATGCGCGGGCTGCTGGACGCCTTGGGCGGCCGTTTCGTGCCCGCTGGCCCCAGCGGTGCGCCGAGTCGCGGGCGTTTGGATGTGCTGCCCACCGGACGCAACTTTTTCAGCGTCGACGTGCGCAACCTGCCCACCACCACGGCCTGGCGCATCGGTTTCCAGTCGGCCAACCTGATCCTGGAGCGACACCTCCAGGACCATGGCGACCACCTGCGCCAGCTCGGCCTATCGGTATGGGGCACCGCGACCATGCGTACCGGTGGCGATGATATCGCCCAGGCCATGGCACTGATGGGCGTGCGCCCGGTGTGGGCGACGGGCAGCCAGCGCGTGGATGACTTCGAGATTCTGCCGATCAGCTTGCTGGATCGGCCGCGCGTTGACGTGACGCTGCGGGTGTCCGGCTTCTTCCGGGATGCCTTCGCTAATCTGATCCGCCTGTTCGATGCAGCGGTGCAGGCGGTGGCCGCGCTCGACGAACCGGACGCTATGAACCCGTTGGCGGCCAAGGTGCGTAGTGAGCGCGAGGCCTTGCTGGCGTCCGGCCTGGACGCAGAGGCTGCGGCGAAACAGGCCGGCTGGCGCATCTTCGGCGCCAAGCCTGGCGCCTATGGCGCGGGTGTGCAGGGCGCGATCGACGGGCGCCTGTGGCAGAGCCGCGAAGACCTGGCCGAGGTCTACCTGAACTGGGGCGGCTACGCGTATGGCGGCGCCGACGAGGGCACCGCCGCCCGCGAACAGTTCGCCCAGCGGTTGAGCCAGGTGCAGGCCGTTTTGCAGAACCAGGACAACCGCGAGCACGACCTGCTTGATTCCAATGATTACTACCAATTCCAGGGCGGCATGCTCGCCGCCGTGGAAACCCTGAGCGGTGACAAGGCCGCCAGCTACCATGGCGACCATAGCCAGCCGGACCTGCCGAAGATCCGTACCTTGAAGGAAGAGCTGAACCGGGTGATCCGTTCCCGCGCCGCCAACCCCAAGTGGATCGAAGGCGTGAAGCGCCATGGCTATAAAGGTGCGTTCGAGATGGCGGCGACCGTGGACAACCTGTTTGCGTTCGACGCCACTACCGCGCTGATTGACGATCACCAATACGCCTTGTTGGCCGACGCCTATCTGCTCGACCCCGACACCCGGGCCTTTGTGCAACAGCACAACCCGGATGCACTGCGCGATATGACCGAACGCATGCTGGAAGCCCAGCAGCGTGGGATGTGGCAAGAGCCGGGGGCGTACCGTGAGGCGTTGGAAAACCTGTTGCTGGACATAGAAGAAGACAGCTAGCACGTATTTGGTTTTTTGTGTGGTGAGCGGGCTTGCCCCGCGCTGGGCTGCGAAGCGGCCCTGACAAGGTCGCCTCATTTTTTCAGGTATAACGCGGTGTATCGCAGGGGGGCGGCTTCGCCGCCCAGCGCGGGGCAAGCCCGCTCACCACAGGCAGGATTTAAAGAGAATTCGCATGACTGATATTCCCCATTTCCCGCTGTCCGCCGTGGTCGGCGCCGACGACCTGAAACTGGCGCTGTGCCTGACCGCCATCGACCCAAAGATCGGCGGCGTGCTGATCGAAGGCCCGCGCGGCATGGCCAAGTCGACCCTGGCGCGCGGCCTCGCGGACCTGTTGGCCAGCGGACAGTTCGTGACCTTGCCGTTGGGCGCCACCGAAGAGCGCCTGGTCGGCACACTGGACCTGGACGCCGCATTGGGCGAGGGCCGTGCGCAATTTTCACCCGGCGTATTGGCCAAGGCTGACGGCGGCGTGTTGTATGTCGACGAGGTCAACTTGCTACCCGATCACCTGGTGGACCTGCTGTTGGACGTGGCGGCGAGCGGCACCAACCTGATCGAGCGCGACGGCATTTCCCATCGCCATTCGGCGCGGTTTGTGCTGATCGGCACCATGAACCCGGAGGAGGGCGAGCTGCGCCCGCAACTGCTCGACCGCTTTGGTTTCAACGTGGCGTTGAGCGGGCAGACCTTGCCGACCGAGCGCGGGCAGATCATCCGTCGGCGGTTGGATTTCGACAGCGATCCCGCGGTGTTCTGCGTGCAATGGTCTGAGCCTCAAGCAGCTTTGCGCGAACGTTGTACCCAGGCGCGGGCGCGGCTCGACAGTATCGAGTTGGATGACCGGGCGCTGGCGCAGATCACCGAGCGGTGCTTTGCCGCCGGTGTCGACGGCCTGCGTGCGGACCTTGTGTGGCTGCGAGGCGCCAGGGCGCATGCCGCATGGCGGGGGGCCAACGCCATCGCCGAGGAAGATATCGACGCCGTTGCCGAGTTTGCCCTGCGCCATCGCCGTCAGGAGCAAGCGCCACCGTCCAGCCCGCCTCCTGAAGGCCAGGCACCGAAACCGTCGGACACCTCGCCCGGCCAAGGCCAATGGGGTGATATGCCCGCCCCGGCGTTACCCACCGGCGCTCGTCGGGATGTTCCCGCCTGGCCAAAAAAGCCCTAGGCATTCGCCCCCGGCCTGACGCGGGGGCGGATGCCCGGCCCAAGGCAGGGCGATTGGACAGCGGCAGGCACGGCAAGGCACGCAGCGCCAAGCAAGGCACGATCAATTGGCCGGGCACTTTGCTCGGTGGTCGGCCGCAATCGCGAGAGGACTTGCTGTTTCACCTGCGCAGTCGTGCGGCCCATGAGCTGTGGCTGGTGATTGTCGATGCGTCGGCGTCTACACGGCGGCATCGGGCGTTAACCGACGCCAAGGGCTTGTTGGCGCAATTATTTGATGACGCTTACCGCCAACGGGCACGGATGGCGTTGTTGACCGCGAGCGGGCCAGTGCCGAAGTGGCAGGTACAGGGATTGAAAGCAGCCAAGGGCTTGGCGGGCTGGCTGGAGCAGTTGGGGGCGGGCGGTGGCACGCCATTGCTGGCGGCGTTGACCGAAGCCGGGGAATGGCTGGCGGTACGGCGCACGCGATATCCGGCGGAGCGGCAGCGGTTGCTGGTGATTACTGACGGGCGACTCAAGGAAACTAACGGCCTACCGCTGTTGGAGTGCCCGGGGTTGCTGGTCGATATCGAGCGTGGGCCGATCAGGCTAGGTCGGTCCCGGGAGTTGGCGATCAGGTTGCAGTTGGAGTATCGGCATATCGATCAGCTGTAGTGCCTGGGCAACCGCTATCGGGGACAAGCCCCTCCCACAGGAGAAATGCGCTCACCTGTGGGAGGGGGCTTGCCCCCGATGAGGACCTGAAACTCACTACAAAAACTCAGCCAGCCCCCGGCACATTCGGCCAAAGATCCGCCACCAGGAATAACCGCTCAGCTTCCTCCCAATCCTCACCCACCTGCACCAGCCGCACCAGCAACTGCGCCGGTGCCATCGGGTCCAGGTCGGCCAGCCAGCCCTGCATCCGCGCTTCGCTCCACACCTCATCCGCCGCGTAATGCGCCGGCGCCAACCACGCATGCCGGGGCAGGGGTTGCCAGTAGCCCGGTGCGCTGGCGCTGACAAATGCCTGCCAATCACGCTGATGCAGCCAACGCCCACGCAAATGCTGGGGATGGGCGCCAACGGGCGCCTGGGCTTGGCCAGGCCAGGGATACAGCAGATAACCGCCCAGCCACAAGTGCGCGTCGAATTGTTGGATGTCCAGCGCTTCCAGCGCCTCACGGCTTTCCGCCCGCGCTGAAATCGGCAGTTGATGCTGGGCCAGATGCGCGAGCTTGCGGTCCAGTCGGTCATGGCAGCCCGGACCCAGCCATTGCGCGGTGTCCTGGCCGTTGCCGTCTTGCGGCCCGAGATAGAGTTTGATCGCCAGTTCCAGGTGATGCACGCCATCACGGTCGCGCAGCAGCATGTCCAGCTCGCCGAGGGTATGCCCGGCGCGGCGGATCGGCAGGTTGGCCGCCAACAGTTCCACGCCCGGCGCATGGTGCACGGCGAACTGCCACAGGCGTTCGTAATACAGGCCCAGGCGCCGGGTGCGTGACAGGTTCAGCCATTGCTGCAGGGCGCTGCTGTCCTGGTCCAATTGTCGCAGCCAGTGTTCGAGCCGATGCGGCGCTTGCACCCAGTCGCTGCCGGTCAGCGGGTGGCGCTGCGGCCACGGCGTTTGCGCGAGCATCGGCGGGGCAAGCATCACCCACGCCAGGTCGCGCACTTCGGGGTGGCGCAGCTGGCGGGGCAGGTTGTGCAGATCCGGGAACACAGTCATGGTCCGAGCATAGCCTTTTAACGACGGTGCAGGGGGCCGAGAACCATTGTCATCAAGGCTTCACGACGACAAAGGATTTTGCCTGACGCAGCCTTTCGCCCATAATCGTTCTTTTTTCGCCGCACCCCACATCCCGCAGGAGCCCCATGGAGCAATTTCGCAATATCGGCATTATCGGTCGCCTGGGCAGTACCCAGGTGCTGGACACCGTCCGCCGGCTGAAAAAATTCCTGCTGGAACGCCACCTGCATGTGATCCTTGAAGACACCATCGCTGAAATCCTGCCGGGCCACGGCCTGCAGACCTCGTCGCGCAAGATGCTCGGTGAAGTCTGCGACATGGTCATCGTGGTCGGCGGCGACGGCAGCCTGTTGGGCGCCGCTCGCGCGCTGGCGCGGCACAATGTGCCGGTGCTGGGGATCAACCGGGGTAGCCTGGGGTTCCTCACTGACATCCGCCCGGATGAGCTGGAAGTCGAAGTGGCCAAGGTGCTCGACGGCCATTACCTGGTGGAGAACCGCTTCCTGCTGCAAGCTGAAGTGCGCCGTCACGGCGAGGCCATCGGCCAGGGCGACGCCTTGAATGACGTGGTGCTGCACCCCGGCAAATCGACGCGGATGATCGAGTTCGAGCTGTACATCGACGGGCAGTTCGTGTGCAGCCAGAAGGCCGACGGCCTGATCGTCGCCACGCCCACCGGCTCTACGGCCTACGCGCTCTCGGCGGGTGGCCCGATCATGCATCCCAAGCTGGATGCCATTGTGATCGTGCCGATGTATCCCCATATGTTGTCGAGCCGGCCGATTGTGGTCGACGGGAACAGTGAGCTGAAAATCGTGGTGTCCAAAGACATGCAGATCTACCCGCAAGTCTCCTGCGACGGGCAGAACCATTTTACCTGCGCCCCCGGTGACACCATCACCGTGAGCAAGAAGGCACAGAAGTTGCGGTTGATCCATCCGCTGGACCACAACTATTACGAAGTGTGCCGCACCAAGCTGGGCTGGGGCAGCCGCTTGGGGGGTGGAGGCGACTGATGCTCGATCCCGCGCGTAGCTACGACCTGATTGGTGACGTGCACGGTTGCGCCCATACCCTTGAGCATTTGCTCGACCGGCTGGGCTACCACAAGCAGGGCGGCACCTGGCGCCATCCGTCGCGCATGGCGGTGTTCCTCGGCGATATCATCGACCGTGGCCCACGCATCCGCGAGGCGCTGCATATCGTCCACGACATGGCTGAGGCCGGCCAGGCGCTGTGCATCATGGGCAACCACGAATTCAACGCCTTGGGTTGGAGCACACCGGCGCCGCCAGGCAGTGGCAAGCAGTTTGTGCGCGAGCATAGCCCACGGCATGCGCGGTTGATCCAGGAAACCCTGACCCAGTTCGAACACCACCCGGACGATTGGCGCGACTTCCTCGGCTGGTTTTATGACATGCCGCTGTTTGTCGACGCCGGGCGTTTCCGCGTGGTGCATGCGTGCTGGGACGAGGGCTTTATCCAGCCGCTGCGCGCGACCTTCCCCGACGGCTGCATCGACCAGCACTTCCTGCAGGCCGCCGCCGTGCCGGGCAGTTTTGCCTGCAACGCCTTCGACCGCCTGCTGCGCGGCACTGATATGCGCCTGCCGGATGGCCTCACGCTGACCGGTGGCGACGGCCTGACGCGTTCGTTCTTCCGCACCAAGTTCTGGGAAGACGACCCGAAAACCTATGGCGACATCGTGTTCCAGCCCGACGCCTTGCCGGAGCCAGTGGCGCGTACGCCGTTGTCGTCCACCGAAAAGAATTCCCTGCTGCGCTATGGCGTCGACGAGCCCTTGCTGTTCGTCGGGCATTACTGGCGCAGCGGCAAGCCGGCGCCGATCCGCGACAACCTGGCCTGCCTGGACTACAGCGCGGTGCTGTACGGCAAGCTGGTGGCGTACCGCCTGGACCAGGAAACCCGTCTCGACCCGCGCAAGTTCGTGTGGGTCGATGTCGAGCGGCCGGAGGTGCTCACATGAGTCTCCTGCGCACCGCAACCGCACTTTTGAGGAACCTCCATGGATGATTCGACGTTCGACCAGCTGGAGGCCGCGCTGTCCGCTGCCCCCGGCAACGTCGCACTGCTGACCCTGTTGCTGGGCGCCAGCCTTGAGCGTGGCGAACACGCGCGCGGGTTGAAGCTGTTGCCGGCCGACCTTGAGCAATGGCCAGAGGCCGCAGCCTTGAAGCTGGCGGCGGCGCAACTGTTGCTGGCCGATGGGCAAGCGCAGAAGGCGTTGCCCTTGATCGAAGGTGCAGACCCCGCTGCGCGCCTGCTCAAGGCCCGTGCCTTGGCGGCACTGGAGCGCCTCAAGGAAGCCCAGGTGGAATACCGCGCAGCGGTGGACGCCAACCCGGCCCTGGAAGACATGGCGTTGTGGCGCCGCCTGAATGTGTCGGTGGTGGACTTCCCAGGCGCCGAGGGCCGCCCGCGGCTGCGCGTGATCTCCAATGACGACACCGACCAGAGCGAAGTCGTGCGCCTGCTGGTGCCGGAAAACGAAACCCTGACCTTCGATGATATCGGCGGTCTGGATGAGCTGAAAAAGACCATCCATAAAAAGATCATCCTGCCGTACCAGAAACCGGGCCTGTTCCAGCGCTTTCGCAAGAAAGTCGGCGGCGGGGTGCTGCTGTATGGCCCGCCGGGCTGCGGCAAGACCATGCTGGCCCGCGCGACGGCGGGGGAATGCAAGGCGACGTTTTTCAACGTGGCGATTTCCGATGTGCTGGATATGTACATCGGCGAGTCCGAACGCAAGTTGCACGCGCTGTTCGAGCAGGCGCGGGCCCAGGCGCCGGCGGTGATGTTTTTCGACGAGGTTGAAGCGCTCGGTGGCAAACGCGCCAATACCCGCGAGTCGACCTCGTCCAAGCTGGTGAGCCAGTTCCTCTCCGAGATGGACGGTTTTACCAATGACAACCACGGCGTACTGATCCTTGCCGCGACCAACGTGCCGTGGTCGGTCGACTCGGCATTCCGCCGCCCCGGCCGGTTTGACCGCGTACTGTTTGTGCCGCCACCGGATCGCCCGGCGCGGGAGGCGATGCTCAAGGCGATGATGAAAGGCCGCCCCATGGCCGACGACATCGACTTTGCCTTCCTGGCCAAGAACACCTCGGGCTTCTCCGGCGCCGACCTCAGCGAGCTGGTGGAAACCGCCGCCGACGAGGCCATTGAAGCGTCCATCGAGAGTGGCGCCGAGCAGTCGATCTGTGACCGGCATTTCAAGCACGCCTTGAAAGAAGTGCGCGCCACCACCCTGGAATGGCTGACCACGGCGCGTAACTACGCGCGTTATGCCAATGAAGGCAACCAGTACGACGAAGTGCTGGCCTTCCTCGACAAACACGGGAAGGGTCGCTGATGGCGCAGTACGGTGGGTATCGCATCGAAGATGAACCGCGCCCGGGCGCCTTGGCCAAATGGGCGGTCTCGCCGTTCTGGCCGCTGCTGGGCCTGATGCTGGGCGGTGCCTGGCTGGGCTTGCCGTGGTTTGTGTTCAACTCCATCGCCGTCGGCAGCCCGACGCGGGTGCGCGAATGGGTGCTGGCCGGCGTGGCACTGCTGGGCAGCATTGTGATCGGTTTTGTATTGCTGCAACTGGTGGGCGCCGGTTATCTGCAAACCCAGGCGCAAATCCAATACGCCTTGCTGGTGCTGGTGGTGTGGAAACTCACCCTGGGTTACCTGCTGTATATGCAGCAAAACGCGACCATCGAGATTTACCAGTACTACGGCGGCGAGCTGAGCCGCTTTGGTTTTCCCTTGGCGTTGATTGGTGGCTTCGTGCTCAAAGGCATGGTCGTCAAATGGCTGCCGTACACCCTGTGGTACCTGGTGGTGAGCTGATGAATACCGACTATCTGCTGCAACTGGCCTACCAGCGCCTGCAGGCTGACCACAATGACGGCGCCATCGACGCACTGCGCCAACTGCTGGCCAGCGATCCGCATTCCGCCGAGGCGCATGCCTTGCTGGCGATCTGCTTGATGAACATGCGCCGCGTGCATGCCGCCAAGCGCGAAGTGCACCTGGCCCTGGCCGCCGACGCGCAACTGCCGCTGTCCCACTATGCCGCCGCGCAAGTAGCGATTGCCTTGCGCAAGTTCAAGCTGGCCCAGGAACACGTGAACCAACTGCTGGACATGGAGCCGCTGAACCCGGCGTATTACCGTTGCCAGGCCGAGTTGTACCAGCTTACCGGACGCCTGGCGCAGAGCCGCGAGCCGCTGGAAAAAGCCTTGCAACTGGGCCCCGACGACCCCGCCAACCTGGTGGCCCTGGCGCAGTTCCACCGTGCCAGCAGCCAATGGGACCAGGCGTACCAGTTCGCCCGCCAGGCGTTGCAGGCTGACCCGGCGAATGCGGCAGCGGTGGTGGTGCTCGGTCACCTGTTGTTGCGTGAAGGGGATATCAATGGCGCCCGTGACCACGCGATCTGGGCCTTGCAGGAGAACGCTACCAACGTCGCCGCGCTGCACCTGCTCACGGCAGTCAAGGCGCGCAGCAATGTGTTCCTCGGCACCTGGTGGCGTTTCAATAGCTGGATGAACGAGCGCAGCGCCACCCGCGCCATCATCCTGCTGCTGTGCATGTTCGTGGTCTACCGTGTTGTAGTGATTACGCTGACGGACCAGGGCTATCCGCAAGTGGCGGAGATGGTCAACTGGCTGTGGCTGGCGTTTGCCGCCTACACCTTCGCGGCGCCGCAGATCTTCCGGCGCTTGCTGGACAAAGAGCTTGTACAGGTCAAGCTCTCCAAGGAATTCTGACGGGCCGGGCCCGTCAACCCTGTACTCGCTGAACCTCAGAGGCTGTTCACATGTCATCTTTTGCTGAAATGATCGAAAACATCACCCCGGACATCTACGAGAGCCTCAAGCTCGCCGTGGAAATCGGCAAGTGGTCCGATGGCCGCAAGCTCACCCCCGAGCAGCGCGAGCTGTCGTTGCAGGCGATGATCGCCTGGGAACTCCAGAACCTGCCGGAAGAGCAGCGCACCGGTTACATGGGCCCGCAGGAATGCCAGTCGAAATCGACCACCGTGCCGAACATCCTGTTCAAGTCGGATGCGATCCATTGATTGAAATTGGTCGCGGTGCAGTCAGCAAGATGTCGGTGCAACTCGGTGAGCCGACCGTTCAATACGCGTTTCGCCTCGGCGATACGGAGGTGCCGGTCAACCCGTTGATCGGCACTCACGTGCGCCTGGAATACCTCGGCGCCATTCATTGCAGCCATTGCGGCCGCAAGACCAAGACCAGCTTCAGCCAGGGCTATTGCTACCCGTGCATGACCAAGCTGGCCCAGTGTGACCTGTGCATCATGAGCCCCGAGCGTTGCCATTACGACGCCGGCACCTGCCGCGATCCAGGCTGGGGCGAAAAATTCTGCATGACCGACCATGTGGTGTACCTGGCCAATTCGTCGGGGATCAAGGTCGGCATTACCCGCGCCACCCAGTTGCCGACGCGCTGGCTGGACCAGGGGGCGAGCCAGGCGTTGCCGATCATGCGCGTGGCCACCCGCCAGCAATCGGGCTTCGTCGAGGACCTGTTCCGCAGCCAGGTGGCCGACAAGACCAACTGGCGTGCGCTGCTCAAGGGCGATGCGCAATCGGTCGACCTCAAGCAGGTGCGTGACGATCTGTTCGCCTCCTGCGCCGAAGGCCTGGTGAGTCTGCAGGAACGCTTTGGCTTGCAGGCCATCCAAACGATTGCCGACATTGAACCGATCGAAATCCGTTATCCGGTCGAGCAGTATCCGACCAAGATCGTCAGCTTCAACCTGGACAAGAACCCGATAGCCGAAGGCACGCTGCTGGGGATCAAGGGCCAATACCTGATCTTCGACACCGGCGTTATCAATATTCGTAAGTACACGGCCTACCAGCTCGCCGTGCATCAGTAGAAGGATGCCACCCATGCGCACCGAACAACCGAAGATGATTTACCTGAAGGACTATCAGGCGCCGGACTACCTGATCGACGAGACGCACCTGACCTTCGAGTTGTTCGAGGACCACAGCCTGGTCCACGCGCAACTGGTGATGCGCCGCAACCCTGAGCGCGGCGCCGGTTTGCCGCCGCTGGTGCTGGACGGCCAGCAACTGGAGCTGTTGAGTGTCAATCTGGCCGATCAGGAACTGACGGCCGATGATTATCAACTGACCGACAGTCACCTGACGGTGCATCCCAAGAGCGAGACTTTTACCCTTGATACCACGGTAAAAATCCACCCGGAAACCAACACGGCCCTGGAAGGCCTGTACAAATCCGGCAGCATGTTCTGCACCCAGTGCGAGGCCGAAGGCTTCCGCAAGATTACCTACTACCTCGACCGCCCGGACGTGATGAGCACGTTCACCACCACGGTGATCGCCGAGCAACATCGCTACCCGATCCTGCTGTCCAACGGCAACCCGATCGCCAGCGGTCCCGGCGAAGACGGCCGTCACTGGGCGACCTGGGAAGACCCGTTCAAGAAGCCTGCCTACCTGTTCGCGCTGGTGGCCGGTGACCTGTGGTGTGTCGAAGACACCTTCACCACCATGACGGACCGTGAAGTGGCGCTGCGCATCTACGTCGAGCCGGAAAACATCGACAAGTGCCAGCACGCGATGACCAGCCTCAAGAAGTCGATGCGCTGGGACGAAGAAACCTATGGCCGCGAGTACGACCTCGACATCTTCATGATCGTCGCCGTGAACGACTTCAACATGGGCGCCATGGAGAACAAGGGCCTCAACATCTTCAACTCCAGCGCCGTGCTGGCTCGTGCCGAAACCGCCACCGACGCCGCGCACCAGCGGGTCGAGGCGATCGTTGCCCACGAATACTTCCACAACTGGTCGGGCAACCGCGTGACCTGTCGCGACTGGTTCCAGCTGTCGCTCAAGGAAGGCTTCACCGTGTTCCGTGATTCGGGCTTCTCGGCCGACATGAACTCGGCCACGGTCAAGCGTATCCAGGATGTGGCCTACCTGCGTACCCACCAGTTCGCCGAAGACGCCGGCCCGATGGCCCACGCGGTGCGCCCGGACAGCTTTATCGAGATCTCCAATTTCTACACCCTGACGGTGTACGAAAAGGGCTCGGAAGTGGTCGGCATGATCCACACCTTGCTCGGCGCCGAAGGCTTCCGCAAAGGCAGCGACCTGTACTTTGAACGCCATGACGGCCAGGCCGTGACCTGCGACGACTTCATCAAGGCCATGGAAGACGCGAACGGCGCCGACCTGAGCCAGTTCAAGCGCTGGTACAGCCAGGCCGGTACGCCGCGCCTGGCGGTGAGCGAGTCCTACGACGCCGCGGCCAAGACCTACAGCCTGACCTTCCGCCAGAGCTGCCCGGAAACCCCGGACAAGGTGGAAAAACTGCCGTTCGTGATCCCGGTGGAGCTGGGCTTGCTGGACGGGCAGGGCGCAGGTATTGCCTTGCGCCTGGCCGGCGAGGCGGCTGCGGGTGCCACATCACGGGTGATTTCGGTGACCGAGGCCGAGCAGACGTTCACCTTCGTTGATATCCCGGAGCAGCCGTTGCCTTCGCTGCTGCGCGGTTTCTCGGCGCCGGTGAAGCTGAGCTTCCCGTACAGCCGTGACCAACTGATGTTCCTGATGCAGCATGACAGCGACGGCTTCAACCGCTGGGATGCCGGCCAGCAGTTGTCGGTGCAGGTGTTGCAGGAACTGGTTGCCCAGCATCAACAAGGCCAGGCCTTGAAGATGGATCAGCGCTTGATCACTGCGTTGCGCAGTGTGCTGAGCGACGAGCGTCTGGACCAGGCGATGGTGGCGGAAATGCTGTCGCTGCCGGGTGAAGCCTACCTGACTGAAATCAGCGAAGTGGCGGATGTGGACGCTATCCATGCGGCCCGTGAGTTTGCCCGCAAGCAACTGGCGGACAACCTGCATGAAGCGCTGTGGTTGCGTTACCAGGCCAATCGCGCGCTGTCCAAGCAAACGCCGTACGTGGCGGCGGCTGAGCACTTTGCCCGGCGCGCATTGCAGAACATTGCGTTGTCTTACCTGATGCTCAGCGGCAAGCCGGACGTGTTGGCGGCGACACTGGAACAGTTCGACACCAGCGACAACATGACCGAGCGCCTGACCGCGCTGGCGGTGTTGGTGAATTCGCCGTTCGAAGCGCAGAAGGCCCAGGCATTGGCAGTGTTTGCCGAAAACTTCAAGGACAACCCATTGGTCATGGACCAGTGGTTCAGCGTGCAGGCCGGCAGCACGTTGCCGGGCGGGCTGGAGCGCGTCAAGGCGTTGATGGAGCACCCGGCGTTCACCCTGAAGAACCCGAACAAGGTGCGCGCATTGATCGGCGCATTTGCCGGGCAGAACCTGATCAACTTCCATGCGGCGGATGGCTCGGGCTACCGCTTCCTGGCGGACCTGGTGATCCAGTTGAACAGCTTCAACCCGCAAATCGCCTCGCGCCAGTTGGCGCCGCTGACCCGCTGGCGCAAATACGACAGTGCCCGCCAGGCGCTGATGAAGGCGGAACTGGAGCGCATTCTGGCGTCCGGCGAGTTGTCGAGTGATGTGTTTGAGGTGGTCAGCAAGAGCCTTGCGTAAGCGGCATTGTTGAATAAAAAAACGGCCTGTTCACCAGGCCGTTTAATGAGGTGGTCTCCGCCACACCCTGCGAGGGCTGCGCTTTCGCAGGGTGTTTTATTTTCGCAGACCCTGACCCTGACCCCAGCCTGCAATGCAGGCGGTCAAGGGGCTTTTTTACTGCTGACGTTTTCTGACAGGGGGCTCTGCTAAGCTGCGGCACGTTTCCTATTTCGGCAGGCATTCCTGTGTCGCGTACCACTCGTCTTCTGACTTTGCTCCAGGCCCTGCGGGGCAAGAAACGTCCGGTGACCGCTGCCGTGCTGGCGGCGCAGTTGGAGGTGTCCGAGCGTACGTTGTACCGTGATATTGCTGAGCTGACGGCCTTGGGCGCACCGATTTTTGGCGAGGCGGGGGTAGGGTATGTGCTGCGCAGCGGCTTGTTTCTGCCGCCCTTGATGTTGAACGCCGAGGAAACCGAAGCCATCGTGCTCGGCTTGCGTTATGTGGACCAGCGCGGCGATGACGTGCTCAGTCGCGCCGCCGCCAATGCCCTGGCAAAAATCGCCGACGTGCTTGACCCAGCCGCCCAGGAAGCCTTGCGCAACCCGACGCTGCTGCCCGGTCCGCCAGGGTTCGGCTACCCGGAAAACCGTGTGCCCCTGAATGTATTTCGCGATGCCATCCGCCACCAGGCCAAGTTGCACATCGATTACGCGGACGCCAGCCAGACCCAAAGCCAACGCCTGATCTGGCCACTGGCCTTGGGGTTCTTGAATGAGGTGCGGGTGATCGTGGCCTGGTGCGAGTTACGCGGCGCCTATCGCACCTTTCGTACCGACCGTGTGGCGAGTGCCGAAGCGTGCGGTGAGCGTTATCCGGGGCGCCGCAGTGACTGGCTGCGGGCCTGGCGCAAGTTGATGGAGCAGAGTGAGTCCGCGCCGTTTACTCCTGACAAAAACTGACACAACCCTGGCTTAGCATGGCCGCACAAATCATCTGGAAAGGAGCTGTGCCATGTCTATCCCTGAGTTGGCGCCGGCCATTGCGGCCTATCTCGCGGCGGCCAATACCCGTGACACCTCGGCTGTCGCCGAGTGTTTTGCCGAGGATGCCAACGTGTTCGATGAGGGCCAGCACCGTGTTGGCACCGCCGCCATTGCGCGCTGGATGGAAGACACCGGGCGTCGTTACCAACCACGGGTCGAAGTGCTCAAGGTGCAACATCGTACCGGCAAGGTGTTGGTCAGCAATGTGGTGTCCGGCAATTTCCCCGGCAGCCCATTGGAGCTGCGCTACACCTTCCGGTTGAATGCGCAGGGCAAGATTTCACGGCTGGATATTTCCCTGTAGGTCATACTGGTGGGCATGACTTTCGACTCGCCCCTCGCTGCCTACCAACACGCCATTGCTCAACCGGGTTTCGTTGCTGACGACGCCCAGCGCCAGGCGGTGGATGCCCTGCAAGCCTGCCACCACGCCCTGCACCACGGCCAGGCGCCGATTGCCGGTGTGTACCTGTGGGGGCCGGTCGGGCGTGGCAAGACCTGGTTGATGGATCAGTTCTACCAAAGCCTGCGGGTGCCCGCGCGCCGCCAGCATTTTCATCACTTCATGGGGTGGGTGCATCAGCGCTTGTTCCAACTGACCGGTACTCACGACCCCTTGCAGGCCTTGGCGCGGGAACTGAGCCAGGCAGTGCGCGTGTTGTGTTTCGATGAACTGTTCGTCAATGACATTGGTGACGCGATCATCCTCGGGCGCCTGTTCCAGGTGATGTTCGAGGAGGGTGTGGTGATGGTCTGCACGTCCAACCAACCGCCCGATCAGTTGTATGCCGATGGCTTCAACCGGGAGCGTTTTTTGCCGGGGATCGCGGCGATAAAGCAGCACATGCAAGTGGTCACGGTGGACGGCGGGGAGGATCACCGATTGCACCCGGGCGCGGGTATTCAGCGCTACTGGGTCAATCAGCCCGAGGCGCTGGCGGGCGTATTCGAGCAGTTGGCCGAAGGCCAGCCCACCCACAGCGGGCCGGTTGTCGTGGGGCATCGTTCCATCGTCGCCGTGCGGTCCGGCGCCACCGTGCTCTGGTGCCGCTACGCCGACCTGTGCGAACAGCCCCTGGCCGCAATGGATTTCATGCTGTTGTGCGATCGCTTCAAGGCGATCCTGCTGGGCGAAGTGCCCAACCTCAGCGCGCAGAAACGCCCGGGCCGGATTGCACGCGGCACCGAAGACGGTGCCCTGCGTGTGGTGGCCGGTGATCGCGAATTGCCGGCGTTGTCGGTGCACGATGACAGCGTACGTCGGTTTATTGCCCTGGTGGACGAGTGCTACGACCGCAAAGTGCCGTTATTTATCGAAGCGCAGGTGCCTTTGGAGAGCCTCTATACCGAGGGCTATCTGGAATTCCCGTTTCGCAGGACACTGAGCCGTCTGCAAGAAATGCAATTGCAGCGCTTTGGCTGACGTCTGTGCGAAAAAACCTCGGAATCGGCTGATTGCGAATTTTCGAAGGGTCAACCTTCGTGCTTTCATGCGCATATTTGTAGTTAATCTCCTTCATCTGCCTCCTGCTCCACGCTTACAATCGTGCCCCTCACAGGGAGCGATTCCCTTGTAATCGTGATCGAGGATGGAAATGGACACCCCAGATATCCTGGTGCTGCAAGCCAGCTACACCAACCCCGTGCATGCCGAAGCGATTGGCCATGTGCTCAACCATTACGCCGAAGACCCGATGGGCGGAGGCCACAGCCTGCCCGCCGACCTGCTGGAGCAACTGCCGGGTGAACTGGCAAAGCGCCCCCATGCGTTCAGCGTGCTGGCGTTTGTGGGGGGTGAGCCGGCGGGGCTGGTGAACTGCTTTGAAGGTTTCTCCACGTTTGCGTGCCGCCCGCTGGTCAACGTCCACGACGTGGTGGTGATGGGTGCTTTTCGTGGTTTGGGGTTGAGCCAGAAAATGCTGCAGAAGGTCGAGGAAATCGCCCGGCAGCGGGGCTGCTGCAAGATCACTTTGGAGGTGCTGGAGGGCAATGATGTGGCTCAAGCGGCGTATCGAAAGTTCGGCTTTGATGACTCGAAATTTGATCCGGCCCATGGGCGCATGTTGTTCTGGAACAAACCACTTTAATCAATAAGTGGCAAAAAAAAGGCGCCATTAAATGGCGCCAAGTTCACCTTAGCCATAGGAGCGGAATGGTAAAGGGCAGTGCCGTTAAATCAACTGTGCAGTTGAATCAAGTATTCGGTTGTTGCTCGGCGGTGGATTTATCGGCCGCCTCTTTCTTCATGTTTTTTCCATCGGCCTGCGCGGTTTGTTCAGCGGTGCCGTGGGTCTTTTGCTGCATGAACGCGAAGTCGTTGTAGAACGCCTTCGAGCGCTCCGAACCGCCTTCGGCAAAGGCCGCGGCGGAGGTCAGGGTCATCAGGGTGGCAAGCATCAAGGTGGAGAGTTTCATGGCAGTGTTCCCATTAAAAGTGATCGGTATCCGCTCTGTCCTTGATCAGATTCATGGGGCGAGTGTGGAGTCGGTTTATTAAGTAGGAATTAACGTGAAAAAAGACCAGAAGTTAACAATTTCGTTAACTCCTGGTTAAAAAGTCTTACAGCTTCCAATCCAGTGCCAAGGTGATCGAACGTGGGTCCCCCCAATACACGCCGTTATAGAAACCGACGCGCTCGTAATATTTTTTATCAAATAGATTGTTGACGTTGACCGACGCCGAAACATGTTCGTCAAACTGGTAGCGCGACATCAGGTTGACCACGGAATAGGCCTGCTGGGTGATTTTCGCCCGCGTGGTGATCCGGTTTCCGTCGCTGTCCCGTGCGCCTGTCGGCCTGTTGCTGAAATCATAGATTTCGCTCTGCCAGTTCACGGCGCCGCCGACCGTCAGGTTGCGCCATGAGCCCGGTAACCGGTAGGCGCTGGACACCTTCAGCAGGTTCAGCGGCTGGCCGGTGTTATTGCGCTTGTCCGAGCCATTCACCGAGTGGGTATAGGTATAGCCTGCTGTCAGGTTCCAGTCCGGCATCACCTCGCCGGCCACCTCCAGCTCGAAGCCATTCACCTTGTTACCTTTACCGCCGGACTTGTAGTACTCCTCGCCTGTGGTCGGGTTCGGCGGTACCGAATCATCCCGCTCAGCGACGTTGTCCTGTGTGCTCCAGAAATACGCAGCCGCCACGTTCAGTCGCTCCTCCAGCAGACTGCCCTTTAGCCCCACCTCATAGTTGCTGCCCACCACGGGCTCCAGGTATTTCTTGCCGGCGTCCTTTAGGCTTTGCGGCTTGAAGATGTCGGTGTAGCTCGCGTAAACGGTGTATTGCGGGGTGATGTCGTAGAGCAGCCCCGCATAGGGCGTCCACATATCGTTGTGGGTCTGGCGGGTCTTGTTGGCGGCGGTCAATTGGTTGTCGGCGTTATAGGCAGGCGCCGCGCTGACCAGTTCCCAACTGCCGTAACGGCTGCCCAGTACCGCATGCAAGCGTTCGGTCAGGCTCAGGCGCGTGGCCAGGTAGCCGGCCTTCTGCTGCTTGCTGCTGTGCTCGCCCTTGAGGTCGGTAACGGTGTCGGCAAATTTGCCGATTCCACCCATGTGTTTCCAGTCTTCGATGCTGTAGTAGCTGGCAGGCAGGCTGCTGCGCATGAAGGGGGAGACGTCGCGTTGCGTGGCCTCGCCATAGCCCATCATCAGTTCATGCTCGCGACCCAGCAACGCGTAGCTGCCGGCGAGGTTGAGGTCAACCGCCTCCATTCTCGAGGTGCCGAGCATATGGCTTGCCCATGCCGTCATGCCGCTGCGGTCATCGTTGGGGAACCCCGCACCGCCGTAGTACACCTTGCCATCCGTGTCGCTTTGTCGATGGGTGTAGGCGGCCTTCACATGCCAGTCGCCGCCCAGGCGATGGTCGAGGGTGGCGAAGATGGTCTTGTCCGTCAGTGGCCAGGAACTCCAGTGCGCCGCCATATTGGTGGAGCGTGAGAGCCCGGCCTTGCCACCCTGGCTGTTCCAGTAAGGCACGGTGCCCCAGGAAGTGCCTTGTACCTGTTTGTTCTGGTAATCAAAGCCCACGGCCAGCACGGTATCGTCTGATAGGTCGCCTTCGAGAATGCCGTAGCCGACGGCCCGCTGCAGCCCGTAGTTGTCGCGGAACGACTGGCTGTCGCGGTAGGCCAGCACCGTTCGCCCGCGCAGCTTGCCGTCGTACGCCAGGGGGCCGCCGACATCCACGTAGCTGTAGTAGTTGTCATGGCTGCCACCGCTGATGCCGGTTTTGGCCTGCCACTGGGCGGTGGGGCGCTTGCGCACCATGTTCACCGTGGCCGACGGGTCGCCGGCGCCGGTGGTCAAGCCCGTGGCACCGCGAACCACCTCGATGCGGTCGTAGATGATGGTATCGGAATCCGACTTCATGTAGCCGAAGGTGTTGAGCATCCCGTCAATCTGGAAGTTGTTGATGCCATAGCCACGGGACGAATAGGACACACGGTCGGAGTCGTTGTGCTGGACGTTGATGCCCGTGGTCTGGCGCAGCACTTCGGTCAAGGTGTTGAGGTTGAAGTCATCCATTTGCTGGCGAGTGATCACCGAGATGGACTGTGGGGTTTCCTTGACGGACAGGTTCAGGCGGGTGGCGGTGCTCATCGAACCGGTGGTGTAGGCCCCGGTGTGCTCGGTGGTAGCCCCGAGGCCGTCGGCACTGATGCGCGTGGCACCGAGTTCGAGGGTGTAGCTTTCGGGGTCGGTTTCAGCCAGCAGGTCCGGGCTCACCACCACGCTGAAGAGGCCGAGGGTAAAGGTCATGGAACGGGTAAAGGGCGCAAACATCGCGGAAGACTCCTTGTCGTCTTTGCAGCCTTCTCAGTAAGAGAAGGCCTTGGCTCAAAGACGAAAGGAGGCGTGGAACTTTAGGCTTAAACGAGAATGATTGTTATCTTTCTGTTACAGCGGTGCTTGGAGTACCACCTCGGTGGTGGCCTTTTTCGGTTTGATCAGGCTGAAGTCGATCAAGCCTTTCTGCTGCCGCTCGTAGGGGTTGCCGATCAACAAGGGGCGTGGCTTGAAGCTGTCGCTGACCAGGCTCTTGCTGCGGTCCCATTCATCGAAACTCAGCCCGGCCAGGTCGGCCCAGGTATGAATCAACTGCGAACTGCTGTACGGGCGTTGCAGGTCGCCGGCGAAACTCCAGTCGTGGGTTTCGCGCCATTTCGGTGAGGCGTAGGCCATGAACGGGATGGTGTACATCGGCGCTGTCGGCTTGCCTTCGTTGCGGCCCAGGGTGCTGTGGCCGGCGGAGTCGAAGACGTCTTCACCATGGTCCGACAGGTATAGCAGGAAGCCGTTGGGGTCGGTCTTGGCGTAGTCCTTGATCAGGCTCGACACCACAAAGTCGTTGTACAGCACGGCATTGTCGTAGCTGTTGTAGGTCGGCAACTGTGCATCACTGACGCCATCCGGCACGCCCTGACGGTCGGTGAACTTATCGAAGGTCGGCGGGTAGCGGTACTGGTAGCTCATGTGAGTGCCCAGCAAGTGCACCACGATGAACTTGCGCTCGGCAGGGTCGGCCAGGGCCTTGGAGAAGGGCGCGAGCACGTCACCGTCGTATTGGCGGGCGTTTTGGTTGCGGTTGTTGTTCAGGTACACCTGCTCGTCGGCCTGTTCCGAGAACGTCGTGAGCATGGTGTTGCGCTTGGTCATGGTCTGCTGGTTGGTGATCCAGTAGGTCTTGTAGCCGGCCTGCTTCATCACGCTGACAATCGACGGGGTCTTGAGGTACAGGTCCGGGTTTTCTTCGTCGGCGAAGGTCAGCACCTGCTGCAGCGCTTCGATGGTGTAGGGGCGCGGGGTGATGACATTATTGAACACGGCCAGTTGGTCGCGCAGCTTGTCCAGCTCGGGCGTGGTGTTGCGCGGGTAGCCATAGAGGCTCATACGCTGACGGTTGGTGGACTCGCCGATCACCAGCACCAACGTGGACGGCTGGCCGGCCATGCTGTCCTTGAGGTTCTTCAAGGGCGGGATCTGGCTGGCGCTGGTGAGCATGCCTTGCATGTTGTCCAGCTGTTCGGTGTAGCGACGGTACGCCACGATCATCTGCCACGGCACGGCGGGTTCGATACGGGTTTCAAAGCGATCAATGGCCTGTTCCATGTTGTCACTGGTGGCTATCTGCTTGACCAGCGGATAACCCACCACCGCCACAACAATCGCTGCGGCTGCCAGCATCGACTGGCCGCGAGGCAGGTAGACTGGGCGCAGGCGCGTCCACAGGAATACGGCGAAGGCGGTGTGGGCGATGAACGCCAGCACGATCCACCAGGCAAAATACTGGGTGGCGTATTCGCCGGCTTCAGAGATGTTCGACTCGAACATGATGAAGATGACGCTTTGGGAGAATTCCTGCTGGTAGATGAAGAAATAACCCAGGCTGGCCATGGAGCACGCCCATAGCACCACACCGATCAAGGCGGCGAGCAGGCGCGTACGGCGAGGGAACAGCAGCATCGGCGCCAGCCACAGCGCACTCATGAAAAAAGCTTGGCGAAAGCCACTGAAACCGGAGGTGCCGGTCAGTTGGATCAGCAGTTGGGTAATACCCGAGAAGTACCAGAAAAACAGAAACAACCAGCCAAAACCGGCCCAATCAAAGCCTTTCGCAGACGTGGTGCTGCGTTTGAACATCGCCATCCAGCGCTCCAACCCGATAATTTTTCAGTTGACGCGCAGGGGCGCACGCAACAGAGGCCACCCTTGCATGGGGTGGCCCTTCGGGCGGGAGTATCGGGAGGGGCATGTGAAAACTTTGTGAGATTTATGTAGCCGTTATCTTACAAAGTGGTGACGAGGCTTAGCAGAGTGCAGGCTGGGCGCTGGAAGGCTGGTCCAGCTGGGCTTGGATGATGTGCGAACGCAGGCGCAGGACTTCCTGCTGCAGTTGATCGCGTTCGTCCTTCAACTGACGCAACTCATCACGACGGATGTTGACGTAGAGGGTCTGTGGCGGGCGGGTCATCTGTGCTGTGCTCATTGCTTACCTCGCAAATAGCCGGTAGATCGCGGTGCCAGAACGCTTGATTCGAGGTTCTCGGCATCAGTCGGAAGCAATTCTGAATTCTTTTTTGGAACAAGGGAACTTTTTTATTTTTGACGGTCCTGTGACTTTTATCGCCGTGATGGTGAAATGATGGCTACTTTTTTGTCATGAAACTACACGGATCCGCTCTGGACTAACCCTCATTAGCCTCATTGCGCTATAAACTATGTCACACATTTTTTAGTAGTTAGGAGCATCAGCACATGCAACTGGGGATTATCGGACTAGGCCGCATGGGCGGGAATATTGCACGGCGCCTGATGCTCAATGGGCATACCACCGTTGTTTACGACCGTAACGAAGCATTTGTAAAAGGCCTGAGTGAAGAGGGCGCCACCGGCGTTGCCGACCTCAAGGCGCTGGTGGCCGGGCTGCAGAAACCGCGCACCGTGTGGGTGATGTTGCCGGCAGGCGCGCCCACTGAAGACACCATCAATGAATTGAGTACGCTGCTCGAAGACGGTGATGCAATCATCGACGGCGGTAACAGCAACTATAAGGACGACGTTCGCCGGGCCAAGGCCCTGGCTGAAAAAGGCCTGCACTATGTCGACGTCGGTACCTCCGGCGGCGTGTGGGGCCTGGAGCGTGGCTATTGCATGATGATCGGTGGCGACGCCCAGACCGTGCAGCGCCTTGATCCGATCTTCAAGAGCCTGGCGCCGGGCCTGGGCAACATTCCGCGCACCAAGGACCGTTCCGCCAGCGCCGACCCGCGTGCCGAGCAGGGTTATATCCACGCCGGCCCTGCGGGCTCCGGTCACTTCGTCAAGATGATCCACAACGGCATCGAGTACGGGATGATGCAGGCGTTTGCCGAAGGTTTTGACATCCTCAAGACCAAGAACTCGGAAAACCTGCCGGAAGACCAGCGCTTCGACCTCAACGTCGCCGATATCGCCGAAGTCTGGCGCCGTGGCAGTGTGGTGTCGTCCTGGCTGCTGGACCTGACCGCCGACGCCCTCGCCACCGACCCGAAACTGGAGGGCTATTCCGGCTCGGTTGCCGACAGTGGCGAAGGCCGCTGGACCATCGAAGCCGCCATGGAACAAGCCGTGCCGGTACCGGTGTTGTCCACCTCCTTGTTCGCACGCTTCCGCTCGCGCCAGCAAAGCACCTACGGTGACAAAATGCTCTCTGCCATGCGCTTCGGCTTTGGTGGTCACGTGGAGACTTCCAAAAAATGACCGCCAACGGCAAGAAACTCAAGGCCGAACCCGCTCCGCCCACCACCCTGTTTCTGTTTGGTGCCCATGGTGACCTTGTAAAGCGCCTGCTGATGCCGGCGTTGTACAACCTCAGTCGTGATGGGCTGCTGGCCGATGGCTTGCGCATTGTAGGCGTTGATCACAACGCCATCAGCGATGCCGATTTCGCCAAGAAACTCGAGGACTTCATTCGTACCGAGGCCGCGAGCAAGGTCAAGGGCAACGCGGATAACGCCCTCGACCCACAACTGTGGGCGCAATTGGCCAAGGGCATCAGCTACGTCGAGGGCGATTTCCTCGACGACAGCACTTACGCCGACATCGGCAAGAAGATCGCCGACAGCGGCACCGGCAACGCGGTGTTCTACCTGGCAACCGCACCGCGCTTCTTCAGCGACGTGGTGCAGCGCCTGGGCAGTGCCGGCCTGCTGACGGAGACCGACGACAGTTTCCGTCGCGTGGTCATCGAGAAGCCCTTCGGCTCCGACCTGGCCACCGCCGAAGCGCTGAACGCCAGCCTGCTCAAGGTGATGAGCGAGAAGCAGATCTATCGCATCGACCATTACCTGGGCAAGGAAACGGTGCAGAACATCCTGATCAGCCGTTTCTCCAACGTGCTGTTCGAAGCGTTCTGGAACAACCATTACATTGACCACGTGCAAATCACCGCCGCCGAAACCGTCGGCGTAGAAACACGGGGCAATTTCTTCGAAAAAACCGGCACGTTGCGCGACATGGTGCCCAATCACCTGTTCCAACTGCTGGCGATGGTGGCCATGGAGCCGCCTGCAGCCTTTGGCGCCGACGCCGTGCGCGGCGAGAAAGCCAAGGTGATTGGCGCCGTACGCCCTTGGTCCCTGGAGGATGCGCGGGCCAACTCGGTACGCGGGCAGTACACCGCCGGCGAAATTGGCGGTAAACAATTGCCGGGCTATCGCGAAGAAGCCAACGTGGCGCCTGACAGCAGCACCGAGACCTTCGTCGCCCTCAAGGTGATGATCGACAACTGGCGTTGGGTCGGCGTGCCGTTCTACCTGCGCACCGGCAAGCGCATGAGCGTGCGCGACACCGAAATCGTCATCTGCTTCAAGCCCGCGCCGTATGCGCAGTTTCGCGACACCGAGGTCGATGAGCTCAAGCCCACCTACTTGAAGATCCAGATCCAACCGAATGAGGGCATGTGGTTCGACCTGCTGGCGAAAAAGCCGGGGCCGACCCTGGACATGGCCAATATCCAGTTGGGCTTTGCCTATAAGGACTTCTTCGAGATGCAACCGTCTACCGGGTACGAAACCCTGATCTACGACTGCATGACCGGCGACCAGACCTTGTTCCAGCGTGCCGACAACATCGAGAACGGCTGGCGTGCGGTGCAGCCATTCCTCGATGCGTGGAAGGAAGATGACGGGATCCAGGCCTACAAGGCGGGTGAGGATGGCCCGGCCGCCGCCGACGCCTTGCTGGCCCGTGATGGCCGCAGCTGGCACAGCCTCGGATGAGTGACGCAACGATTCATCCCATCCGTTTTATCCTCAGTGACGTGGACGGCACCTTGCTGCATCCCGATCATAGCCTCAGCCAACGCACCGCCGACGCGGTGCGCGCCTTGCGCGAAGCCGGAGTGTTGTTCAGCCTGGCCAGCGGGCGCCCGCCCAAGGCCATGCTGCACCTGATCGAAACCTTTGGGATCGATGTGCCGGTGGCGGGCTTCAATGGCGGTACCTTGATCAACCCGGATGGCAGCATCCTGGTTGCCCATCATCTGCCGGCGGAAGCGGCGCTGGTTACCCTGGCGCTGTTTTCAGCGGAGCCGGAGGTGGAAGTGTGGGTGTTTGCCGATGGCGACTGGCTGCGCCGTGACCCGCCAGGGCCGATGGAGCCACGCGAGGCGAATGGCCTGGGCTATGGGCCGGTGGTGGTGGAAAGTTTCGAGCCCTACCTGGACCGGGTCGACAAGATCGTCGCCGCGAGCCACAACACGCAATTATTGGTGGAGCTGGAGGCGCGATTGCAACCCAAGGTGCAGGGGCTGGCCCAGGTGTCGCGTTCGCAACCGGTGTACTTGGACGTGACCGCGATGCTGGCCAACAAGGGCGAGGCCTTGAAGACCTTGGCGGCACACCTGGGTGTGCCCATGGAGCAAACGGCGGCGATTGGCGATGGTGGCAATGACCCGGCGATGTTTCAGGTGGCCGGGTTGTCGATTGCCATGGGGCAGGCGGAAGAAACCGTCAAGCGCCAGGCCAGTGTGGTGACGGGCAGCAACATCGAAGATGGCGCCGCCGAAGCAATCGAACGGTTTATTCTCGCGGCACCCTAAGCGACGCGTGTTCTAACTCTGAACTTGCGCGCCATTAACACATGGCGCGCAAGTTACACGGTCGACTTACTTTGGCATTACCCAGGACTGCAACTGGTGGCCCTCTTTGTCGAGCTCGGCACGCGCTTGCAACAGCAAGTTTTCCAGTTGCGCCGGGTCGGTATAGGCACTCGACGACAGTTGTTTGCTGCCGATACGGTTATTGGTACGGTCGATGACGCTCAGGCTCAGGGCGCCGTTGCCATCGTGCCAGGCCACGCACTGAAAGGGTTGGAAAGCACGGTCTGCGATCAAAAGAGCTTCGTTGATGCGGAGCGGGGCGTTCATGTGGGTTCTCTCTCATTGCCCATTCAAGTGAGTGCCGGCGGTTGGGCTGACCGTGCGGCGGGTTACTTGTACTGATGCACGATGGCGGGGTACGGGTCACATGTTAGAGCAACTATTTTCAACTTTTAGTGATGGGCGTCATGTAAGCGGCTGTTTTGAAAGCTGAATGAAAGTTATGGCAGTGCCTAACTTTTTTGGCGTAAACGCGCGAAAGTGGCTTTTTGCCCAGACTTATAGCGAAACGGTACAAGCCCCGCGTCAAGACCTTGCTAGGGTTAGCAGCAGACGTCACAAACTGTTGTTTCTAAATAACTTTAACAATTTTGACGCCAAGGAACAGTCATGGGTGGACCCCCCGTTCAACGTCGATTGCTAGTGGTTGACCCCTGTGACGACTGCCACGGTCTGTTGCCCGGTTTGCGGACGGCGGGGTGGGCCGTCGACAGCTGTACGTTGGAAGCGGTGGGTGACCGATCCTGTGATGTCGGCCTGTTGCGCCTGCAGCCCTACCATCTGGAGCGTCCGGAAGCGGTCAAGGAGCTGATCGGCCGCAGCGGCACGGAATGGATCGCCGTACTCAGCCAGGACGTGTTGCGCCTGCAGAACGTCGGTGACTTCGTCTGCGAGTGGTTTTTCGACTTCCATACTTTGCCCTTCGACGTTGCCCGCGTACAGGTGACCCTGGGGCGCGCGTTCGGCATGGCACGCTTACGGGGCAAGGGCCAGACGCCGGTGGACGAACCCGAGCATGAACTGCTGGGGGACAGTCGGCCGATCCGCGAACTGCGCAAATTGCTCTCCAAGCTGGCGCCCACCGAATCCCCGGTGTTGATCCGTGGCGACAGCGGCACCGGTAAAGAGCTGGTGGCCAAGACCCTGCATCGTCAATCCCAGCGCCACGCCAAACCGTTTGTGGCGATCAACTGCGGGGCGATCCCGGAACACTTGATCCAATCCGAACTGTTTGGGCATGAAAAGGGTGCGTTCACCGGTGCCCATCAGCGCAAGGTCGGACGTATTGAAGCCGCGAACGGCGGCACGCTGTTTCTCGATGAAATCGGCGATCTGCCGATGGAACTGCAAGCCAATCTGTTGCGTTTTCTGCAGGAAAAACAGATCGAACGCGTGGGCGGCAGCCAACCGATTCCCGTGGATGTGCGCGTACTGGCGGCGACTCACGTCGATCTCGAGGCCGCGGTGGAGAAGGGCACCTTCCGCGAAGACTTGTATTACCGCCTCAACGTCTTGCAAGTGGTCACCGCGCCATTACGCGAACGCCATGGCGACGTCGCGATGTTGGCCAACCACTTTTCACGGTTCTACAGCCATGAAACCGGCCGCCGCCCCCGCAGCTTCAGTGACGACGCCCTGATCGCCATGGGCGAGCACGCCTGGCCGGGCAATGTCCGCGAGCTGGCCAACCGCGTGCGCCGCGGCCTGGTACTGGCCGAAGGGCGTCAAATCGAAGCCGTTGATCTGGGATTGCAGGGCCGGCAGGCAATTTCGCCGCCCATGGCTACACTGGAAGACTACAAGCACCGCGCCGAACGCCAGGCACTGTGCGATGTGCTCAACCGGCACAGTGACAACCTGAGTGTCGCCGCCCGCGTGCTGGGGGTGTCCCGGCCCACGTTCTACCGGTTGCTGCACAAACACCAGATCCGCTAGGGCGGGTAAACCGAAAAGCCCCGCAACGACCCTTATCGTTGCGGGGCTTTTCCTTTGTTGTGGTAAACGGGCTTGTCGCACCGCCCGCGTTGGGCGGCGAAGCAGCCCCTCCTCAATCAAAAGTAATACGGAAACTTCAGGCTGAACGTAAAGTCCGGCGCATCATCCGTCATCCCGATCGCCAGGTTCGGCACTATCGTCAGGTTGTCCGATGCGGCAATCGTCATCCCGACGTTGAAGTAGCCGGCGTTGGCGTCGCTGGACACCACCGATTGCCAATCCCCGCCATTGGGTTTGAGCTTGCTCTTGCGCTGTATCAGGTCGGAGACTGAGAACGACATACTCATCTTCTCGTTCAGCGCGAAGGCAACGCCCATGCCGACCTGGAAGCTGTCGCCAAGGCTGACCTTGCCGCCGACTTTCTGGTTGACGTCACTGCTGATGTCATCGAATGACTCTTCGAAGTTGTGGGTGTAGGACAGCGAACCAAACAGCACGGCCGGGTCGAACGTCTTGACCAGGGATATGCCGGGAGTAATCGACCAGACACCGTTACCCGTAGGCAGGTTTTCCGGGACATACAGGTTGTCGTTGGCGGTAGACCTGACCAGCTTGATGCCAAAGGGTTCTTTACCGGTTGGCGCCTTGACGCGTATCGACACCACCGCATCCGGCAGGGTGGGGGTTTCATCCAGGAATTTGTACGCCACGCCGAAGTTGACGTCGCCGATGGTCGGGTCGCGGGTCACCGACTCTTCCGATGTGGCGTTGCCATTGTTACCGGCACCGCCCGACTGGTAGGTCGATTCGCGGTAGATCACCGGTACGTTCACATCAAACTGCCAGCGGTTATCGAGGTTGTAGCGACCGGTCAGGTCAAGGGTCCAGTTGTCCGACTTGATCCGGTCCAGGTTGATATTGCCGAGGAAGATCGAGTCCAGCGCCAGGAAGCCGTTAAGCGTCAACTGGCGGGCGTCGTAACGCGCATAAGTGACACCGGTTTCAAAGCTGAACTTGCCATTGCCGAAAAAGCCGCTGGCCTCGTTATAGAGGTTACTGACGCTTTGCGCAGGCGCCGAATCGTCCTTGAGAGACTGACCATAGGAACTGCCGCCGCCGCCCGCACCACCCGAGGCGGCCGCAGCGCCGGTACCGGCGACGGTTGCACCGCTGGCCTTCTGGAAGTCTGCCGGGGATTTCGCCAGGCGCTTGGGTGCCGGTGTCGCCGGTTGATCCTCAACCTGGCGTACCCTTTGCTCCAATACCGCCAGGGCTTTTTGCTGCACTTCGTACCGCTGCTTGAGTTCCAGGAGTTCTTGTTTGAGGGTCTCGATATCGGCGTCTGGCGCGGCATACAGCATGGATGCTGGCAAGAGCGTACTTAAACAGACCACCGCACGTAACGATAACGATCGATGCATGAAATAAGCCGTCCTTTTCTAATGCGAAAGTGTCGAGGGTCAGCGTAGTTCAATAACCGAGAGTGCGTAGGCCTTTAAGTTGATCCAAATTGCAGTTCAACGCCGGGTTGTTCAGTCCGTTATTGCCCATTACCACGTTGAGCTGGGTCATGTTGTTGACGAAGTTGGTATTACCGGTCAACACCGTGCCTTGCAGCACTTGTCCGCCGCCAATCTGCTGGAGGCTATTGCCTTGGTTATGGTTGGCCTGGATCGCCATCTGCAAGCCGCCATTGTTGGCCGATACGCTTACGCGGCCCGCCGCGCTGTCGCCGGTAACCGTACCGCCGGCCACCAAGACTTGCCCCGATTGCACAATATTGGAAGGCGCAAAGCCGTTTTCAGTGACGTTGATACCGACATTGTTGTACGCCGTGTTGCCGTCGCCGGCGGTGCGCACGCTTTGTGTCACGCCGGTGCCAGTGCCCAGGCCGGCGCCTCCGGTGACGTTGCCGGTGCCGGTATTCTGGTTCGTACCTGTGCCTGCCGAGCCGGTGGTCTGCACATAAAACTGGGGGGTAATGGTCGATGAATCGACTTGCATGCTGGCTTTGCCGGTGATGGTGTCACCCACGGCATTGGTCCAGGTGCTGCTCATGACAATACCGAAGCTGATGATCCGCCCCGGCATCACGTAGCGGCCGCGCAGCTCGGCCATTTCCGAATCCTTGAGTTCGATCGGTTTGAACCCTGATGAAGCATAAGCGGGCATTGAGGCTGCCAGACACAAGACCGTCAGCCAACGGGAAGTGTTCATCTTTCGCTCCTGGAGCGTCCTGCCCCTTATTGCGCTTCTTTAGAAGAAGTCGCTCTGGATGAAACCGAAATCCATCAGCTCGGCATCGCCTACGGGCCTGAACTCATTCAACTGGTTCTTGGCCGTCAGTGGCGTGGGCGGGTCGAGCAAGGCATTGGCCTTGTCGTAGCCTTCACCCAGCACGGCGAAAACGATGCCATTCCAGCCCTTGACGAAGTCGTCGTGTGAATAGCGCTTATGGCCCAGCACGGGGTCGCCGATATAGACCCAGTCCTTGTCCGCGCGCTGCAACACCACGAAGTGCTTGTAGCCACGAATTTCCAGCAGCACCACCACAGGGATCTTCACGGTCACCAGGGTGTCTGGCCCGATCTTGTAGCCCCGGGCACGCATGCCGATGCTTTCGAGGTAGCGCTTCATGTCCAGCATGGAAAAGCCCTGGGTGCGTACCAAGTCCTGGTCCGCATTGACCAGCATGCCTTTGATGACGTGGTCTTCGTCTACGTCCAGCCAATAGCCCTGGCGCAGAATGGTGGCGAGTGCCGCAGCACCGCAGCTGAAATCGGTTTTCTGTTCCACCAGGTTGGCGAACCGGCGCTCACGGATACTCTCAACCTTCTTGTAGATGACTGCACCGCCAGGCATGGCGGAGATCGCCATGGTGCCTGCCCATGTAGGGCCGGTGAGCAACATCAGGAGGGTGAGGGTCGCGAGGCGCATGATCGTGTGACCTGCTGGCTACTGATATAAAAAACAGGGAGTAAAAAAGGGCCTTGTTGCCAAGGCCCCTTTGGATCAGAAGCGCACGCCGCTGGCGCAGACGCTGCAACCCTGGCCGATCGACAGGCTGTTGCTGCCTTGGTTGCCGGCACCGGATTGCAGGTTCACACCCACGTTGCCGGAGTTGCGGTTAACCGAGTTGTCGAGGCTGGAGTTGTTGGACACGTACTGAGGTTTGCCGCCGTGATGGCCGTACCCGGTAGCCGCGGTATTGAGGTAGTTGTTGGCGAGCGAGTTTTGCTCGGTGTTGGCGGCCGCTGCGATGTTTTTGCCATCAGCCGTGGTGATCGCCAGGTTGTTTTTGCCTTGGTTGCCTTGACCGGCCTGGCCGTTGTAGCCCAGGTTGCCGGAGTTACCGTTAGCCGAGTTGTCCAGGGAGGCGTTGTTTTGCGTGCCTTTGTTGACGAAGTTGTTCAGCCCGCTGTTTTGATTCACATCGACCACGGCAAACACGGTGGCGAAGTCGCCTTTGGCGCTGGAAATCGCGCCAGAGTTGTCGGCTTGGTTGCCGCTGCCGGCTTGAACGTTCACACCGACGTTACCGCTATTGCCGGTCACCGAGCCATCGGCAGAGGCGTTGTTTTCGGTTTTGGTGTCGTCAAACTTGTTGCCGACGCTGTTTTGTACATCCGTGACCACGGAGGCAACCACACCGGTTGGTTGAGGCGCAGGGTGCCAGCCACCACCTGCTTGAGCAGCAGCAGCCATCAGGGCGGCGAGAGCGAAAACCAGTGGTTTCAGGGCCATTTGAGGTTTCATGGTGTTTCTCCTTGCTTCTAATTAGTTGGTTAAGTGTTGGTACGGTCTAGCCAGTGCTACCAAGCTGTTACTTGATAGTGATGCCCAGGGTGTTAGCCACTCGGTTCCCCACCCCAGCACTCTGGTTCACCTGAATCACTCCTCGGCTGCCTGTGAAGGCCTGGTCGCTTGTCACGACCTGGCGGCTGCCAGTGGTGGGGGTGAGCCCTGAGTCGGTTGCCAGCGTCGTCGTGTTCTGTTGCAACAGGACGCTGTCGTCTATGGCTTGCGGGCCAGGGTTGATGCTGATCCGCACGGCATTGACTGATTGGTTATTGGCCCCGGCTGACTGGTTGATGCCCAACATGCCGTTGCCATTGGTAAAAGAGGTGCCCTCGATCGCTGCCTTGGCGGCCAGAGAGGGGTCGACCTTGCCGTTCATGTTCTGGATATTGCGGGTGGTGCCCTGGCCACCGAGTGCGACGGCGCGGTTGTTGGCGGTTTGCTGCTGGTTGCCCGCCGCCTGGTTGATCATCACGTTGCCGTTGTAGGCTTGGCCGCTGTTGTTGATCACCGCGGTGTTGTCGGCCATCGCCGAAGCACTGCCCAGCAGGGCCAGAAGGAGCAGGGAACGGTTCATTATTTGCCCCCCATCATGCTGCCGATGTTGTTCAAGGGCGCCATGCCACGCTGGATCGAATCGCTGATCTGCCCACCCACGGAAGCCCCGGCACCGTGACCGGCGACTGAGCCGGAACCGAGTGTTGAGACACTGTTTTGGGTGTTGTTCAGGCCCGGAATGTTTCCGTTGGGCAGGATGGCGCGGGTAATGCCCGCGCCACTGGCGATGCCACCGATGTCCATGTCACTGAGCTCACCCGTGGAACCAAGGATCTCGTGGCTTGGATTGGCGTTGGCGGTGGTGGGGTAGGGGTCTTTACCGAATGAAGGTCGACCGTACATGTGCCCTTGTACGTCGCGGCCGGTCACGATCACGCCGTCACCTGCCAGGGTCGGAAGACTGATGCTGGCGCTGAGTACACAGCTGACCAGCAGTACGTTCATCGAACCTTGAGTGAGTGTGATCACGGCGGCATTCCTTATTCTTCACGCTGACCCTAAACAGCGTTGTAAGGGAGAGAGCAGAAGCCGTGCCGCTTTTTATTTATCTTGGTTATTCAATGGGTTGCGCTGAATGCGAGGCAAAATGATGGCCGCACTGTATCAGCCGTGAGACAGCGACCCTTAAAGCCCAGGCTACCCAGCCACTGCACAACCGCTTCACCTCCCTGTATCAGCGTTGAAACACCGGGCATGACAAAACGATGAACGCGCTCACCGTGGGCGGTTCAGGGCAGGGAGCTGTAAAAAAAACGGACACTTCGGACGCGCGCAAGCCTACGCCGGAGGGCGAAGACTCAGCCTTTAGGGGCTTTACGCGGGATGGAGTTGAGTACGGGGTTGCCGTCCTGGTTCTGGGTCAAGTAGACCGGCAGCACCTTGGGCAGGGAGGGCACGAGGTTGTTGACCTCGTTGATGTTGTAGATGCCGCCGATGCGGATCGCCCCGGTGCTGGCGTCGGCCAGCATCACCGGTTTGCTCAGGTAACGATTGATCAGCGGCAACGCATCGGCCAGGGCCAGGTTGTCGAGGATCAGCTTGCCCTGGCGCCAGGCCAGTGCGGTGTCGTCCGGGTTGATCGGCTGCACGCGAGGCGTGGCGTCACCCTGCTGATAGCTGGCCTGCATGCCGGGCGTGAGGGGGACGCTGCCGTGTACCGCGTCGCTGGCGATTTGTACCGAGCCTTCGAGCAGCATCACCCGTACCTGGTCTTCGTATTTCCACACGTTGAACTGGGTACCCGTGACGCGTACCTGGCCATTGCCGGCGCGCACGATAAACGGGT
Organism: Pseudomonas sp. A39; assembly: GCF_058145955.1. Classification (NCBI taxonomy): domain Bacteria; kingdom Pseudomonadati; phylum Pseudomonadota; class Gammaproteobacteria; order Pseudomonadales; family Pseudomonadaceae; genus Pseudomonas; species Pseudomonas sp. A39. The sequence continues at coordinate 94,242 of NZ_JBYVMD010000015.1, read as the reverse complement.
GGGCGTTGTCATGGCTGACCTTGAAGAACGCCTCGCCCTTGTTCAGCGTGACCCGGCGCTGGTCCTTGTAGTTGCTGTAGACCAGCTCGGTGCCGAGGTTGAGTTCCACCTGGCTGCCATCGCCCAGGGTGACCTGGCGTAAACCCGTGGTGGCGTCGAAGCGCTCATAGGAACTGGGCAACCAACCGGCTTCCCAGCCGGTAAAAGCGGCGAGGGGCAGGGCGACCAGGCAAATCGCCGCTGCCACTGCGTAGGTACGCGCCCGGCTGCGGGGCTTGAAGGGCACCACCACTGGCGCAGGTTCGTGGCGTGGCAGGTGATCGGCGACGTCCCAGATTTCGAGCATCGCCGCATATTCAAAGGCATGCAGCGGATGGGCATCGTGCCATTGGGTAAACGCCTGACGTTCGCCCTCCGTGCAGTCAACGGCGTGCATGCGCATGCACCAATGCGCAGCGGCATCGGTGATCGCGTCATATTCGGCTTCTGATAGAGACTGTTCGCGCATTGACCCATCCTGATTTCCGTCATTCTAACTTCACGGGCCCGTGACGAGAACAGCGGTCATGGCGATTGCACATCAATGTTGAACGAATTTAGGCGATACAGCGGTTGAAACCTGCTATATAGCACTCATTCTCATTAATTGGCGTGTCCAGCCTCCTAGGTTCAAGGTGTCGTCGGTATAGGGTCGAGATGGCGTCCCATCTCGCAGATAAGACGAGCGATGGAGTCGGCGTTGCACAGAATCGTGTCAATGCGTGCGTCCGGTGATGTGCTGTCCAGAAACGCGTCGCGCGCATCTTCCACAGTCGTACTGCCCGTGGACTTCTTGACGGCTTTAAAGATGGGATCATCGGAGTCCATAGAGTCGAAGCTCTCCCACATGCCCGAGAAGTCGTTCCAGCGTGAGAACAGCTGGTGACGCGGGGTGGCCAATGACAGGGCTTCGCGCTGTATCTGCTGCAAACTGTCGCGGGCGAGCCTGCCGGTCACGGTCAAGATTTCGATCAGGTCCGAGAACGGCCGGCGTGATTCAGCCGTGCTGATATCGTGGGCGGGCGTGTAGAGATGGGCGAACTCGTGAATCAGCGTGGCCGCTCGCGCATGGCCGTCAATGTCGAACGGTTCGGTCAATAGATGGGTGTATTGGTGCAGTTGTTGATCAAAAAACCGTTCGGTGAAAAACACTTGCTTGCTCTGGTCTTTGGCGATGACGAACGCTATAACGCCTTCAGAGGGATCACTGCCGGTGCCCACCACGAACCGTGAGCTGTTCAACAGATCAAGGCTGGGGTCCACCAAGGCTTTGCACACCGGGATCAGGACTTTTCTCATTTTTTTCAGCATGCTTTCGTCGATGTTGTCGGCGTCGAACAATTGCCTCAGGAACCCCTCCAGGCGGGTACCGGGTGTCAGCTGCTTGAGTTGCACCAGGTTGTGCATGGCGTTGAACGCATAGAAACGCGCCAGATCCAGCGCTTCGATGATTTGCATGGCCTTGGTGGGATACAGCCGGCGAATCTGTTCCATACCCGTCGCTTCGATGTTCAAGAACATCTTGGCGCTAGAGCGGGTCACGTAGCTATTCCCCAACCGCGAGAGCGCTTTTCCGTATTGCAGCCTGTGATTGTGCGGTTCCAGGACCAGACGCTGCAGACGGGTACTGGACACCAGGGGGCCGTCGCTGCCGGGGGCTTTGCCGGCTATTCGCAGTCGCTTGGCGTGTTTGATCGGGTAGACCTTACCTTCCACTGCGCCGTAGAGCGCTTTGCCATCGGAGGTGGCGTAAAGCCCGGTTTTCGGCTGTATGTGCAAGTCCGCCAAGGCTACATCGTTGACTTCGTAGGATTGCAGGCGCGTACGCCTGGGGTCTGTCACGTCGATGTCCGTAAGGGTTGGCGCGATCGGGGCTGCAGGGGTTTTCAGGTCGCGTTCATCCACCTCGTTGAACACCGGCGGTTGCGCCTTGGGCACCGGCGTGCGCACTAATTGCTCCACCGTCGCCATTTGCGCAACACCGAAGATGAACGAGCGCAGTGCATCCTGCCAATGGTGCTGTTGCAGGGCCTCGGCCGAGTCCTTGAACAGGGTGTAGCTCTGCCAGATCAGCAAGGGTAGCTGCAGTTTGCCCGGTAAGAACCTTGCCGCGCGCTGCACACCGCTGCCCAACAGGTGCTTGATGGTGTCCCAGAAGTCTTGGCCATCAGGGTCAAGCTGATGCTCAAGCATGCGTCCCATCACCTGCCGGTTGTCCTGGTACAGCTGTTTGATGGCGTGGCCCTTGATCGGCTGATTGGCCAAGGTGATTTCCGATGTCGCACCTTTGGTACCCGCCAGCAGGTTTTTATACGTGGCCTTGTGCGCACCCAGCAGGTGGGCAACGATCCAGTCTTGCAGCGTGCCGGGTACATTCAGTTGGTTGAGAAACTGCGCCGTGCTCTCGAACTCCTTGAAACACTGGCTTGGGTAGTACGGCGCATAGAGAATCAACGGGCCTGTGGTGCCGGCACTGATCAGATAAAGGCCCAGCGCCTTGGCGATGCTGGCGCGAGGTGTCGCAATCATTTCAAGGGGGCGAATACTCGCCGTGGCACCGTCGACGGCGGCTCGCGCGATGGCGTCCGGCATGTCGAATACCTGGCGAATCAGGATGTAGCCGGCGTCCGATAACTGCTCCTGCAGTTTCAGCGCATGGGCGTGTTGCAACAGCTGCCATGGCAATTGCTGGACGAAACGCCGCTCACGCTCCTGGGCCCCCGGCTGGTCGGTTTCCAGTTTTTCCTTGAGACGGTCCTGACCGTCCTTGGCAATCTTCAAGTTCGCGAGGAGTTGGCGGACAGTCGATTCGGTCAGGGTCTTGGCGCCCGATTCCACGGTGAAGGAACTCGCCTGCTCGTTGATGTGCGCCAGGGCGTAATCGACGAGGTTCTGCCGCTGCCCACCCAACGCAAGTGTTGGCGTTATAAACACGTCTTCGGGGTACAGGGCGTCGTCCACCAGCATGTCGCTGAGCGTGTCGTGGACATGCTGGCGCAACGAGAACAGCTCATACAGGTAGTCTTTCTCATCCAGGGTGTTGCGTCGGTATTGTTCCAGCAACTCGGCATGGTGGCGCTGCTCATCAGGTGGCGCCATGCCCAACCAAGCCGGCAGCGAGCGTTGCGTGACAAAATAATGCGCGAGCTGCGCGGCGCCCTCCAGGGGCGACGCGGGAAGCACGGCTAAACGATTAAAGAATGCCTTGCCGGTCGGCTTCTGTGCCAGCCAATGCGCCCTTTGTGCGATGTAGTGGTCGATCCACGACTGCTGGCGGTTTTCACTGATGGGCTCGGTGATCAGCCAGAACGCTCCCAAGGTATATCTGGCATGGGGCATGCGTTGGCGCGGGTCAAGGTTTTCCAGGAGCGCCAGGCGTGCGTCGGGATCTTCCAGCCGCGCCTTGAGTTGTTCTTTCGCCAGCGACGGGGACGCGAAGCTTTCCAGGCCCCACGCCGGGGTCCAGAGAATCGCGCGGCCCGAGTGATGGTGGTCCAGGCCGCCGCGTTCGGTGAGCATCAGGCAATTGGCCAAGCGGTGGCGCAGGCTTTGCCCTTCACGTTCGACGGTGACGCAGTAGACATCCGGGATGAACCCTTGGAGGTCCTCCCGTCGACGGCGGTCGGGGGTGTCGCTGTCAAAAACGGCCTGGATGATCGACTCGTCCCTGGCGTCCAAGCTCTTGTTCAGGCGCCGCAGGTGCGCCTGGCTCAATATCGCCTTGGACATCATGTCGCCCATCAGCGGCAACAGGCTTTCAAGGCGTGCACGGGGAATGTCGCCGATGTCCTGGTGTTTAAAATGAGTCAGCACGCCCTCGACCATCCGATTGAGGGCCTTGACGTCCAGGTTGGACAGTTTCTCGGCATGATTGCCGTTGCGTGGCTGATAAACGCCGTAATGACGGGTCTCGGGAACCGGTCCGAGACCTTCGGCCAGGCGGCCGATAAAATGATCTTCCAGGCTTTGGCTTTCCAGAGGCAACGCCACGGCACGCTGGTCGGCGCTGTCAGCGTAGCGATTGATGAATACCCGTGCCGGATCGAGCTGTTGGCGCTCACGCTGTCTCAAGTTATCGATCAGCGGGTCCATGACCGAGGGCAATGGCTTCATCAGGTCTTCGAGTGCCTTTGGGATATCAATCAGTTGTTTGTACAGCCGTTCTGCGCGCTTGGCGGCGGCCGACACCGGCCGCGTGGGGTCGGCCAATACGGAGTGAGTGGTCCAGCGCTGTGCGCTGTCCAGCGCCAGAAGCCGGTCGTCGACCATGAAGCGCACGTCCAGGGCATGGTCCAGCAGCGCCGAGAGGTTGATATCGCCGCGTTCGCGACGGAACTGGCCGAGCACATAGATCAGGTTGTTTACCTGCTTATCAATGATGCGTTCCATCAAGTGTTCGAACACGTTGCCGACGATGAGATTGCCGGTGACCTGAGGCTCGGTAAAGCCGATAAACAGCAGGCGCTCCTCCAGGGACATAAAGTTGTAGACATCGTCTTCATAGGCGGGCGCCTTCACCATCGCCTTCAAGGTCTGGATCAGGTCGGCGTGGTCGGCCAGCACTTGCAGCCCCTTGGGCGGCGAGTAAAACCAAGTGTGGGCGTTGCCAATCATCACGCAACTGGTCAACTCGACACCATGCGCCGCGTGTTCCCAGAACCGCACGGTCTCCCAGCGCAGCCCGCCACTGCCCTGAGCGCGCGGAGCACCGTCAGGGAGGAACAGGGCGGCCAGTTCATCCGCTTCTTCAGGGGTGATGATCGCGTCCTGGCGTTTGAGCAGTAGATCGATCCGGGCCTTGTGCGCCATCGTTTGTGCCAGGAATGTGCGACGCGAGGTGCCGTGTGGCGTGTCGGTGTTCCAGAAAGTCTCCAAGGTGTTTTGCAAGAACGACGACAACTGCCGTGACGCCTGTTCCAGGCCGTTTTCCCACGGGGTCAGTGCTTTGGATACGGGGGTGTATTGGGGATGGAAAAACTCACGTGTCTGCCCCACGGGCCAAGCCTGCTGACGATAGCGCAACAGCAGTGCATCGGTGATCGGCAGCGAATTGACCCATTGTCGAGGTTCACCGTCGGTGGACCCCACCTTGAAAAAGTTGACCCGCGCGCGGCTGGGGTCGAGCGTGGGCAGGAGTGGGCGAAACACGCTTTTGAGCAGGTCCTGAAGCATCGTCTCCAGGCTGGGCAGTTTAACCAGCTCGGCGAGCACCGCCTGCAGGTTGAGCGTTTGCTGGTGGTCCAGGGCTTTTTTTTGCGCCTGGAAAACATCCTGTGCAATATCCTCGGCCGTCAGCACCAGGCGGTTGTCCAGGATCAAGCCGGCGCGTGTGCCCAACGCGATGAACTGCAACAGGTCATCCGCTTGTGTGGCGTCCCTGAGTCGTTCGGTCAGCTCGACGAGCAAGCGTGCACGGTTATCGAACTTCTCCAAACCTCCGTAGGGCGTATAGAGAAACGCCGGGGTGTAGTCGCCTGTCGAACTCATCATGAAGCTGCCCGCCAACTCCAGCGCCGACGGGGTGTTTTTGTTCAGCCAGAGGGCTTGGGCGATCATTGGCGGTTCTTGCGCGCGTCGCGTGGCGTCGGTGGCGAATGACAGGTTGCGCAGAAACCCGATGTCCTTGGCGGTGATGCTGAAGTGCCGTTCGCGTTCGCGTTCCTTCCAGCCTGTGCGCAAGGCTTCGGTAAAAAAGTAAGGCGGTTGTACCTGGCTCATGAGGCGTTCCTTAAAGACGTTCAGACGGTGCGACGGCCCCGTCCGGTGAGTCTTGAGGCTAAAGCGCGGTACAGCGGCCCGGCAGTAGATATGTCTGGTGCGCGCGGCGCGCGGTGGTCGACAGCCGCGAGGGAAACCCTGTTTAATCGAGGGTGCCGATTGTTCGTACGCAGTTGCCGATTCCAATAATTAAACGGGAGCTACAGATGTCAGCATCGCCTTTGGATCAAGAACCTTCGCTCACGCGGCTCAGCAGTGCGCAGTTGACCCAGCTGTTGCGGCGGATCTTTATCCGCCACGGCACCTCTGAAACAGTGGCCCAGGTATTGGCCGAAAACTGCGCCAACGCCGAGCGCGACGGTGCCCATAGCCATGGGGTGTTCCGCATCCCCGGTTATGTGTCGACGCTGGACAGTGGTTGGGTCAACGGCAAGGCGGTGCCCATCGTTGAAGACGTCGCCAGTGGGTTTGTGCGGGTCGATGCGGCCAATGGTTTTGCACAGCCGGCGCTGCACGCCGCGCGCGCGCTGCTGGTGGACAAGGCACGCAGCGCCGGGATTGCGGTGCTGGCGATCCGAAACTCCCATCACTTCGCCGCCCTTTGGCCGGATGTCGAGCCGTTTGCCGAAGAAGGCCTTGTCGCGCTCAGCGTGGTCAACAGCATGACCTGCGTGGTGCCGCATGGCGCCGACCGGCCGCTGTTTGGCACCAACCCGATTGCATTCGCTGCGCCCCGTGCCGACGGGCCACCGTTGGTGTTCGACCTGGCCACCAGCGCAATCGCCCACGGCGACGTGCAGATCGCCGCGCGCAAGGGTGAACGTTTGCCACTGGGCATGGGCGTGAACAGCCTCGGCCAGCCCACCCAAGACCCGAAAGCCATCCTTGAGGGGGGCGCCTTGCTGCCCTTCGGCGGGCACAAAGGCTCGGCGTTGTCGATGATGGTCGAACTGCTGGCTGCAGCGCTGACCGGGGGTAATTTTTCGTTCGAGTTTGATTGGTCAGGCCACCCAGGCGCCAGGACGCCGTGGACCGGACAGCTGGTGATTCTGATCGACCCCAGCAAATCGGCCGGGCAGGGCTTTGCCGAACGCAGCCAGGAATTGGTGCGCCAGATGCACGGCGTGGGGCTCAAGCGTCTGCCGGGTGACCGACGTCATCGCCAGCGAGAAAAATCCAAGGAAAACGGGATCGCCATTGGCGCCGAAGATGTGGCGAACTTGTACCGATTGGCGGGGGAATGATGCACATGATCGCGAGGGCGCCGGGCGGCACCCTCGCGGGCAAACGTGGATCAGTTACGGCGGCCCAACAACAGGCCGACCACTAGGCCAAAGCCTGCGGAAATGGCCACGGTCTGCCATGGATGGCCACCGATGTAGGTTTCGGTCGCATCGACCACAGGCTTGCTGCGCTCGCGCACATTGGACACCGAGTCCAGGGCTTGCTTGAGCTTGATGGCGACCTGCTCGCGCAGGGTTTCGCCTTCTTCGCCCACCAGGGAGGCGCTGCTCTTGAGCAGTTTGTCCGATTCCTCGATCAGTGCAGTCAGCTCACTGAACGCTTGATCCTTGATTTGTTCTTCGACGGCTTGCGCGGCAGATTTACGGGCCATTGTGTGACTCCTTGCAGGTAAAGGTGGCAGTGAACAATGGAGTCTCGGGCTGAGGCAAAAGTTGCAGTTTTTTTGCCCGGCAGCCTTTTCAGCTGCAATCCGAATCAAGAAATTTCGACCTACAGTGTAAGATGTCGCCTATTTGTGCAGCAGGTAATTCAACATGAGCTTCAATCTGGCCAACAAGACCCTCGCCGAACGCGCCGAGCTGGAAGATGAAAAGTCCCGTCTCTACGACCTGTGGCAAACCAACTTGGGCAAGGCCAAGGGTGAGGCGGCTCGGTTGTTCGGCGAGCGTGCCAAACGCAAGGGCAAGTGGGCCGAATGGGTCCGTGCGGAGCTGGACGGCATGTCGCCGCCGGAGTTCTCCAACATGGTGCGCAGTGAGGTCAACAAGTTGATGGCGGCGGCGAAGTAAAGCTGGCGACAATCGCCTCGCGCACTTTGAGCAGCATCGGATCCAGTTGGGCCTGGGTCAGCCACCCCAGTTCCACCGGGTAACGCGGCAGTGCCAGCGGGCAGGGCAGTGTGCGCAAGCCTGTCAGGCTGGCGATGGCCTCGGCGGCATGCCCCGGAATGGTCGCCACTGCCTGGCTGCCCTTGAGCAGAAATGCCAGCGCGGCAAAGTGGCTGGTCGACGCACACACCTGGCGGCTCAGCCCCAGCGCCGCGAGCCCCTCATCGGTAATCCCGACAAACCCGCCTGACGACACCAGCACATGCTCGCGTGTCACGAACTCGTCCAGGCTGATGCCTTGCTGGCCCGGCGCCAGGCTGTTGGGGTCGACCAGGCAAGCGTAATCGCCTTCTCCCAGCACCCGCCGACTCAGCCGGCGTTCGGCAAAACCTCCCGCCGTGATCGCCATATCCAGGCTGCGATCAAGCAGGGCGTTGCCGACGATCTGGCTGTGGGTCTGACGGAAAATCACCCGCAGTTTCGGCAGGCGCTGCGCGATGGCCTCCATCAGTCGGCGGCCGTAAGCGATCTCGAAATCATCCGACAACCCCACCACCACGGAGCGGCCCTGATAGTGCGGGGTTTGTGGATCGATCATCGCCAGGCTTTGCCGACAACGGTCCAGCGCTTCGCTGATCACCGGTTTCAACTGATTGGCGCGCAAGGTCGGCGCCAGGCCCCGGCCGGTGCGCACAAACAGCGGGTCGCCATACACATCGCGCAAACGCCGCAGGCCGGCACTGATCGCCGATTGCGTCACACCCAGGCGCAGCGCCGCACGACTGGCACTGGACTCATCGTGCAGGGCCTCGAAGGTTTTCAGTAAGTTCAGGTCAACGTTTGCGATATTCATGTGGCTCATATCATTCAGCATTGAAGTGGGCTTTATTCATGATCGAGGCTGGCCGGAGAATGGGCAACCCTATTATTCGGAGTGTGTGTGATGCCTGTTTCTACTGTGGCCGCTTTACAGATAGGCGCGTTGCCGGGTGGCAAGGCCGAGACCTTGGCGCAAATCCTTGGCTACGAGGCGGAGATCCTGCGCAGTGGCGCGCAATTGGTGGTGATGCCCGAGGCGCTGCTCGGTGGCTATCCCAAAGGCGAAAGCTTCGGCACGCAACTGGGTTATCGCCTGCCCGAAGGCCGCGAAGCCTATGCGCGCTACTTTGCCAACGCGATCGACGTACCCGGCGTGGAGACCGAGGCGCTGGCCGGTTTGTCCGCCCGTACCGGCGCCAGCCTGGTACTCGGCGTGATCGAGCGCAGCGGCAGCACCCTCTACTGCACGGTGTTGTACTTCGAACCCATCGGTGGCTTGGTGGCCAAGCACCGCAAGCTGATGCCCACCGGCACCGAGCGGTTGATCTGGGGCAAGGGCGATGGCTCGACGTTGCCGGTGATCGACGCGGCGGTGGGGCGTATCGGCGGTGCGGTGTGCTGGGAAAACATGATGCCGCTGCTGCGCACGGCAATGTACGCCAAGGGCGTAGAGGTCTGGTGCGCGCCGACCGTGGACGAGCGCGAGATGTGGCAAGTGAGCATGCGCCATGTCGCTCATGAAGGCCGCTGTTTTGTGGTGAGTGCGTGCCAGGTGCAGGCGTCGCCGCAGGCGTTGGGCGTCGAGGTTGCCAACTGGCCGGCTGAGCGCCCGTTGATCGCCGGTGGCAGCGTGATCATCGGCCCCATGGGCGACATCCTCGCCGGACCGTTGCAGGGCGAAGCCGGGCTGCTGACGGCGCAGATCAACACGGACGACCTGGTGCGTGCGCGTTACGACTATGACGTGGTGGGCCACTACGCTCGGCCGGATGTGTTCGAGTTGATCGTGGATGAGCGCGCCAAGCCGGGCGTGCGCTCTATCACTGACTGACACACGGTCGAAATGTGGGAGGGGGGTGAGCCCTGATGCCAGTCACTTAAGGGCGAATAGTGTACCTGTGGCGAGGGAGCTTGCTCCCGTTGGACTGCGCAGCAGTCCCAGTCTTTCAAGTAAAGAGCCGGGGCCGCTTCGCGGCCCAACGGGAGCAAGCTCCCTCGCCACAGGTTACACAAGATCGATTTCAGGCGGCTTTACCACGTCGCGGTGTTCGGCAGGTCCAGCGTCCCACGGTCGACGAAGCGCATCGTACCGAGCAGCCCGCCCGCCAGTTTGCCTCGCAGCACGTAGGGCAGGTTGTTCAAGCTTTGGGTCTGGCTCAGGCCCAGGGTCTGACGTAACACGGAGAATGCCGAAACACTGACCGGCACCGTCAGAACCGTCTCGGAAAAGCGTGGAATGGAGCCGCTCTGATCACTCACACCTGACGCCAGCGGCCGGCCATTGACCTCCAGGTCCAGGGCCACGCCGTTGTAGTCGATTGCCGTTTCATTGGGGTTCTGCACCCGCAGCTTCACGGCGAAGCGCACTTCCAAGTCCTGGCTTTGCAGGGGCTCGATGCCCACCACGTTGATATTCACCGGGTCGCGGTTGGGGAACAGGGCGCAGGCGCTCAGGGTCAGCAGCAACAGCGATAGAACCATGAGCTTGCGCATCTAAAAGTGCTCCTATTTCGTGACGTCCGGGTCCTGCATGACTTTGAGGGTAGAGGACTCCGGATCAAATTCATCTTCTTCCAGCTCTATGAACTCTTCCGGCAGGAAAATGTTCAGCAGGATTGCACAGAACGCGCCCACGGTGATCGGCGATTCAAAGATGTTATGCAGCGCCTTGGGCAGCTCGCGCAGCACTTCCGGCACGGCGGCGACACCCAGGCCCATGCCGAGGGAGATCGCCACGATCAGCACATTGCGCCGGTGCAGCCCGGCTTCGGCGAGGATCTTGATCCCGGCCACGGCCACGGTGCCGAACATGATCAACGTGGCGCCGCCCAGCACCGGCTTGGGCATCAGTTGCAACACCGCCCCGATCATCGGGAACAGGCCCAGCAGCACCAGTAGGCCGGCGATAAAGTACGCCACGTAGCGGCTGGCCACGCCGGTCAACTGGATCACGCCGTTGTTCTGGGCGAAGGTCACCATCGGCAGGCTGTTGAAGGTGGCGGCCATCGCCGAGTTGAGGCCGTCGGCCAGCAGGCCGGACTTGATGCGCTTGATGTACAGAGGGCCCTTGACCGGCTGCTGCGAAATCATCGAGTTGGCGGTCAGGTCACCGGCCGCTTCCAGGGGCGAGATCAGGAAGATCACCGCCACCGGGATAAACGCCACCCAGTCGAACGAGAAACCGTACTTGAACGGCACCGGCACGCTGATCAATGGCACCTGGGGCAACGCCGCCATGTCCACACGGCCCAACAGCCAGGCCACAACAAAGCCCAACGTCAGGCCAATCACGATTGAACCCAGGCGCAGGAACGGGTTGTTGAAGCGGTTGAGCACCACGATCGTCAGCAGCACCAGCGCCGCCAGCCCCATATTGCTCGCGGCGCCGAGGTCGCTGGCGCCAAAGCCGCCGGCCATGTCGGTGACCGCCACCTTGATCAACGACAAGCCCATCAAGGTAATGATGGTGCCGGTGACCACCGGGGTGATCAGCTTGCGCAGCTTGCCGATGAACTGGCTGAGCGCCACTTCGATAAAGGCGGCGAAAAAGCAGATGCCGAAAATCGTCGAGAGGATCTCATCGGTGCCGCCGCCGCGGGCCTTGACCATGAAGCCCGCGCTGAGAATCACACTGATAAAGGAAAAACTGGTGCCCTGCAGGCACAGCAACCCGGAGCCGATCGGACCGAATGTGCGCGCCTGCACGAAGGTCCCGAGCCCCGACACAAACAGCGCCATGCTCACCAGGTACGGCACTTCGCTTTCCAGGCCGAGTACGCCACCGACGATCAGCGTGGGGGTGATGATGCCGACAAAACTGGCCAGCACATGCTGCAACGCGGCAAAAACCGCTGCGGTGAAGTGCGGGCGGTCTTCCAGGCCGTAGATCAAGTCGGATTTATAGCGCGGGCGGGGGGCTTGAGCGTCAGACAAAATGCGGGCTCGGGTCAGAAAAGGGAGGCGCAGGATGCCAGAAACTGCCTATGCTCAGAAGTGTAAATAAATATTTATAAACCCCCTGCGCAAAATCCAAGGCCCGGCCGATAACGCTTATAGGCCCACATTCCAATGACAACAGTGGTGACCAAGGTCTGGGCAGCGCGTTGACGCTGACGGATCGTTTCGCGGCAGGGACGCTCGCAAACACAATTTCTGAGAGCACCCCGCCTATGTCCCTCCGTCAGCTGAATATTGCCCCTCGAGCGTTTCTCGGTTTCGCCTTCATTGCGTTGTTAGTGATTTTACTGGGGGTGTTTGCGGTCAACCGCATGACGCAGATCCGTCAGTCCTCGGTGGACATGAGCGCCACGCAACTGCCTAGCGTGACCTTCCTCGGCAACATCACGGAAAACGTATTGCGCCTGCGCATCCTGTCGTTCCGTGTACTGGTCAACCGCGAACCCGCCGGCCTGCAGGAAGCCGAAACCCGCATCGGCGTGCTGGCGGACAAGGTGAAAACCGCCCAGGCCAGCTATGCGGCGTTGCCTATGGGGACGGAGGAGGCGGCGCTGTACAAGACGTTTGTCACCACCCTGGACAACTACCTCAAGGCCCAGGCCGATATGCTGGTGCTGTCCAAGCAAGGCAAGGTGGATGAAATGCGCGCCTTGATCAATACACGGATCAAGGACGGCACCGACCAGATGGGCGAGCAGTTGAACAAACTGATCGCCCTCAATGCGGCGGATGCCAAGCAAGCCGACGCTGAAGCCGGGCAGAGTTACCAGGGCGCCATCACCGGCGTCATCGTGGTCTCGGTGGCCGCCGCATTGCTCACCGTGTTGCTGGCCTGGTTGCTCACCCGCAGCATCGTCACCCCACTGCGCAAAGCCGTGGAAGTGGCCGAAACCATCGCCGGTGGCAACCTGAGCAAAACCATCGAAGACGACGGCAAGGACGAACCGGCGCGGTTGCTCAGTGCCTTGTCCACCATGCAAGCCAACTTGCGCCAGACCATCCAGCACATCGCCGGATCGGCCACCCAGTTGGCGTCTGCGGCTGAAGAGCTGAGCGCGGTCACCGAAGAGGCCTCCAAAGGCTTGCAGCAACAGAACAATGAAATCGACCAGGCGGCCACGGCGGTCAACGAGATGACGGCGGCCGTGGAGGAGGTGGCACGCAATGCGGTGTCGACTTCCGAAGCGTCCGGGCAGTCCAACCAAGCTGCGCGCGAAGGCCGCGACCGCGTGATGGAAACCGTCGGCGCGATCCAGACCATGACCCTGGACGTGCAGAACACGGCGGCGATGATCGAAGGCCTGGCCACCCAAGGCCGTGACATCGGCAAAGTGCTGGACGTGATCCGCGCGATTGCCGAGCAAACCAACCTGCTGGCGCTCAACGCCGCCATCGAAGCGGCACGTGCCGGTGAAGCCGGGCGTGGGTTTGCGGTGGTCGCCGACGAAGTGCGGGCCCTGGCCCATCGCACCGCGCAGTCGACCCAGGAGATCGAGAAAATGGTCGCCGGTATCCAGAACGGCACCGGTGAAGCCGTGCAGTCCATGCAGCAGAGCAACCAGCGCACCCAGGGCACCCTGGAAATGGCCCGCGCCGCCGGCGTCGCCTTGGAGCAGATCACGCAGTCCATCAGCCTGATCAACGAACGCAACCTGGTGATTGCCAGCGCGTCGGAAGAACAGGCCCAGGTTTCCCGTGAAGTTGACCGCAACCTGGTGAACATCCGCGACCTGGCGACTCAGTCGGCGGCGGGTGCCAACCAGACCAGCGCGGCCAGCCATGAGCTGTCGCGGCTGGCGGTGGATTTGAATGGGATGGTGGCGCGGTTTGTGATCTGAATGCGTCAGGAACCTGCTTTTTGTAGTGAGCGGGCTTGCCCCGCGCGAGGCAGGCTCGCTCACTACAGTAGGATCAGTGTTTCCAAGCTGCTGCATTCACAAGGTTCTTTGGTCGCTCCCCGGCCAACGCCTGCAACAGATTATCTACCGCACACGTGGCCATTGCTTCACGCGTCTCATGGGTGGCTGAGCCGATATGCGGCGTGGCCACCACATTGTTCAAGCGCAACAACGGCGAATCGTGATCCAGTGGTTCCTTCTCAAACACATCCAACCCCGCCGCCCGGATCGTGCGCTGTTGCAACGCCTCCACCAGCGCAGCTTCATCCACCACTTTGCCCCGCGAGATATTGATAAAGATCGTTTCCGGGCCCATCCGCGCGAACTCATCGGCGCCAATCAGCTTCTCGGTCTGCGCGGTGAGCGGCAGCGTCAGGCAGACAAAATCGGCCTGTTGCAGCAGGTCGTTCAAGCTGCGGTACTGCGCGCCAAAACGGGCCTCCACCGCCGGTTTGGGTGAATGGCTGTGGTAGATCACCGGCATGCCAAATCCGAAATGCCCGCGTTGGGCCAGGGCTTCGCCGATGCGGCCCATGCCGATGATGCCCAGGGTCTTGCCATGCACGTCGCTGCCGAAATGCGCCGGGCCGATGTTTTTGCTCCACTGGCCGGCGCGCACCATATCGGCCAGTTCGACCACGCGGCGGGCAGTGGCCAGGATCAAGGCAAAGCCGGTGTCGGCGGTGGTTTCGGTGAGCACGTCCGGGGTGTTGCTGAGCAGAATGCCGCGTGCCGTCAGGTAGTCGATAGCGTAGTTGTCGACGCCCACCGACACGCTGGCGATCGCTTCGAGTCGCGGTGCCAGGTCCAGCAATTGCGCATCCAGGCGTAGGCTCGCACCCAGCAACCCGTGGGCGTAAGGCAGGGCATCGCGCAGTTTGGCCAGGCCGGTGTCGTCCAGCGTTTCGATCAGCGTGACCTCGGCCTGCTCATGCAGGCGGGCCATCAGCGGCGCGGAGAGTTTTTTGTACAACACGACAGACTTTTTCATGCGGTCTTTACCTTCAATTTCAGGTTTGGCTCCGGCGTGCGGTCACTGGCGCCGGGCTTGAGAAAAATCGTCAGCACCACCGACAGCATCAACGCGCCGCTCATCAGCAGGTACGAAGCGCCGGGCGAGCCGGTGCTGCTATTGAGGTAACCCACCAGGTACGAACCGCCGAACGACCCGAGGGCGCCCATGCTGTTGATCAGCGCCATGGCGCCCCCGGCGACGTTGGCCGGCAGGATTTCCGGGACAATCGCGAAAAACGGCCCGTAAGGCGCGTACATGCACGCGCCGGCAATCACCAGCAAGGTGTAGGACCACCAGAAGTGTTCGGCGCCGAGCGCGTAGGAGGCATAGAACGCGATGGAGGCGATCAGCAGCGGCGGCCACACAAAGCGTTTGCGCTTTTGCAGCTTGTCCGAGCCCCACGACACCAGCAGCATGCCGATCACCGCCGCCAGGTAAGGCAGCGCCGACAGCCAGCCGGCTTCGACCATGTCCATCTGCAAGCCGGCCTTGAGGATCGACGGCAGCCACAGCACAAAGCCATACACGCCGATGCTCCAGCAAAAGAACTGCAGCGCCAGGATGATGACCTTGGGCGAGCGGAAGGCTTCGGCGTAGTTCTTGACCGCCTTGATGCCCACCTGTTCGGCGGCCAGGGCGGTTTCCAGGTTGTGCTTTTCGCTGTCACTGAGCCACTTGGCATCCTTTGGACGCTCATCGGCCAGCTTCCACCAGATAAACGCCCACAGCACCGCCGGCAGGCCTTCGATGATGAACATCCAGCGCCAGCTGAAATGCTGCACCAGGTAGCCCGAGACCACCGACATCCACAGCATGGTCACCGGGTTGCCGAGGATCAGGAAGGTATTGGCGCGCGAACGTTCGGCACGCGTGAACCAGTGGCACAGGTACACCAGCATCGCCGGCATCACCGCGGCTTCGACCACGCCGAGCATGAAGCGAATCACGATCAGCATGTAGGCGTTGGAGACCACACCGGTCAGGGTGGCCAGGCCGCCCCAGAGGATCAGGCTGACGAAAATCAGCTTTTTCACGCTGCGCTTTTGCGCGTAGATCGCCCCCGGCACCTGGAAGAAAAAGTAACCGAGGAAAAACAGGGCCCCCAGCAACGACGACATGCCGGGGGTGATCATCAGGTCTTCGGCCATCCCGGAGGCGGCGGCGAAGCCGTAGTTGGCGCGGTCCAGGTACGCCAGGCTGTAGGTGATAAAAACGATGGGCATGATGTACCACCAACGGCGGGTGGCGAGTTTCACGGTGTCCATGGGGTTGCTCCTGAGCTTGTTGTAGTTGTGGCAACAGGGTGTGAGTTATGCAACGGATCGACTGGGTAACTCTGAACGCTTGGGCAGGCCTTCCATGTCGCCGCGGCTCTGCACGGCGCGGCTGCCGATCCAGTTGCCGCGCTGTACCGCTTCGCGGAAGCTGAGGTTTTCCAGCAGGGCGCTGATCATGCCCACGGCAAAACCGTCGCCGGCGCCGACCGTGTCCACCACGTTTTCCACGCGTACGGCGGCGACAAAGCCTTGGTCCATCTGGGTGCGGTAGTAGGCGCCGTCCGGGCCGAGCTTGATCGCCACGGCTTCGGCGCCCTGGTCGAGGTAGAACGCGGCGATATCGGCCGGGTCATCGAGACCGGTGAGCAAACGGCCTTCGCCCAGCCCCGGCAGGACCCAGTCGGCCAGGCCGGCGAGGGCGTTGATTTCGCGGATCATTGTCTGCTGGTTGGCCCACAGCGATGGCCGCAGGTTGGGGTCGAACGACACGCTGTGCCCTGCCTTGCGCATCTGCGTCATGAGCTCGACGGACAATTCGCGTGTCGCTTCGGACAACGCCGGCGGAATGCCCGTGGCGTGCAGGTGGCGGGCTTTCAGCAAGGCTGGGCTGATCGCGGCAACGGACAAGTGGCTGGCCGCCGAACCCTTGCGGAAATACTCCACCTGGGGATCGTCTCCGGCGTCTTCGCGGGATTTGAGCTGAAAGCCGGTGGGGTGCAACGGGTCGACCGCCACATGCCGGCAATCCAGGCCTTCCTTGCTCAGGGTGTCGACCACAAAACGCCCGAGGGAGTCATTGCCCACCCGGCTCAACCAGGCCACGTTGAAGCCCAGGCGTGACAGGCCGATGGCGACGTTGCTGTCGGCCCCGGCAATGCGTTTGTGAAACTGCCCGACCTGGGCGAGGTCGCCGGTGTGCTCGGCGACGAACATCGCCATGGTTTCACCAAACGAGAGGATATCGATCTCAGACATGCGCATTCTCCGCACGGGGTTGGCCCAGCAGGGCGAGGGCGGCAACTTGCTGCGCGGTGACCGCGACCAGGTCATCGCCCTGCAACGGAAATTCCACCGCCCGGGTAATACCTTGAGTCATGTGTTTGAGCAGTTGTTCCCACAGATGCAGGTCGGTGGCGCCAGGCGGCAGGGCCACCAGCTTGCCGTCCGCGCGGCGCGCCACGGCCTTGCAGTGCAGGTAATCCACATGCCGGCCCAGCAGGCGCGCGGCGGTGAGGGCGGACTGGTCCTGCCACTGCCAGTTGCCGATATCGAAGGTCATCTTCACCGGTAAACCGAGGCGCTCGACTGCGGTGAAGAAACGCTGCATCGGCTCGATCCGACCGCCGTGCAAGGTCTGGTCGTTTTCCACCAGCAGTCGGACCGGGTGGCGGTTGAGCAGGGCGTGCAGGCTTTCCAGGTCATTGGTGTCGGTGAAATAACCGAGGGACACCTTGAGCCAGCGCGCACCAAAGGCCTGCGCGCGGTCCAGGGTCGCGCCCAGCTCGGCATTCGGTTGGGCGCGGCCGGCGACCCACAGTTCCAGGGGCGATGAGAACACCGACTCCAGACCCTGCTCGGCAGCGGCCTGGGCCAGTTCGTGGGGGTGTTCGACGGTCAGCAATTCTTCACGCCATTCGATACGTTGGGCGCCGGCGGCCGTCAGCAGCGCGACAAAACTCAATTGGCCCTGCTGGCGGACAAGCTCGGCGCCGTAACTGGAAAGGCTGATGGAGACGGGGTACTTATGCATTGTTGTTTACCTCTGAAACCGGTTTCATTTTTGTGCGCAAAATTAACAAGTGGGCGCTGGGCCTACCCGCGATGGCGGTGTGTCAGGTGGCCAGGTGCTTGCCTGAAGCACCGTCATCGCGAGCAAGCCCGACTTCCACGGGGAGTTGGGTTGAGCCTCGGATGATGAGTCGTGGCAAGAAATCCAAGGTGCGGGTCGGCTCAGTGTCGCCGCGCAAGCGCTTGAGCAAACAGTCGAACGCGGTGGCGCCGATGGCCTCGGTCGGCTGGGCGAGGGCGGTGATGCCATTGCCTACCAACGGGTACCAATCAAGGTCATCCAGGGCGATCAGGCCGACATCCTCGAACAGGTTGCAGCCCAGGTTTTTCAGGGCTCGGGTGCAGGTCAGCGCCGCCACGCCGTTGGCGCAAAACAGGGCCTTGGGGCCGGCGTTGGCGAGAAAGGTTTCCAGACGATTTTCCAATTCGCCATCCAGTTCCAGCACCGCACCAGTCAGTGCCGGGCGGCGGGCAATCTCGGCCTTGAAACTGTCCAGGCGCTCCAACCGCGAGCTGGTGCCATCGGGGGCTTCGCTCACCAGCAGCACATGGCGATAACCCTGTTGCTCCAGGTGATCCACCGCCATACGCACTGCTGCCGGGTTGTCCAGGCCGACAAGGTCGCTGTGCAGCGGCTCGACCTTGCGGTCCACCAGCACCAGGGGCATTTCCCGTTGCAGTTCCAACAGTTGGTCGAGGTGATGGCCGAGGGTGTTCACGATCAGCCCTTCGATGTTGTACGAACGCAACGCGGCGAGGTGCTGGCGCTCTTGCTCGTCATCACGGTCGGTATTGCACACCACCAGGCTGTAGCCGTGCTGGCGGCAGGCGGTTTCGACGCCGTGCATCACGGCAATGGAATAGGGGTTGCGGATATCGGCCACCAGCATGCCGATCAGGCGGGTGCGGCCGCGCTTCAAGCCACGGGCCATCTGGTTGGGGCGGTAGCCAAGTTCTTCGATGGCGTGTTCGATACGCAGGGCGATGGCGTCGGAGAGCAGGGCGCGGTCATCGCCGATAAAGCGCGACACGCTGGCTTTGGACACGCCCGCGCGCTCGGCGACGTCGAGCATGGTCACGCGGCTGCGCTGGGCGGCGGAAAAGTTGTTCACGGTCATCGACCTTCTATTTTTATTGGAATGACTGAAACCGGTTTCAGGAGACCATTAAATGAGGAAAGTCGTCAAGAAGACGAAGGGCAATGCCAGATGACCGGTATGTTCAGACCAGCACACTCAACCAAGTCGCGACTAACAGCAGCAAGGCCATGCCTTGGTTGAGACGTTGCATGGCGGTGGCCGACCGGAACACCCGCGAGGCGCCTGCACCCAACAGCGCCCACGTCCCCAGGCAGGGCATCGATATCAGGCAAAACACCAGGGATAAGTAAACCACCTGGCTCTGGCGCTCGGCACCGTGGCCGGCAAATACACTCACCACCGCGAGCGCCATCATCCAGGTTTTCGGGTTGATCAACTGCAGGCTGGCGCCGCCGATCAGGCCAAGAGGCTTTTCGCTTGCAGCCACTTCGATGGCCTGCGCGGGCGCTCTGAAGATCTGGCAGGCCAGGTAGCTCAGCCAGGCGACCCCCATCCATTGCAGCGCCATTTGCACGTTGGGCCAGTGCGCCAGTGACTGGCCCAAGCCGGTCCCCACCAGCAATACAAGGCCCGCCGCCCCGAAGCAGGCGCCGAGAATGATGGGCAGCGTGGCTTTCAATCCATACCGCGCGCTGTTACTCAGCACCAGGATATTGGTAGGGCCGGGAGTGATGGAGGCGACAAAGGCGAACAACATAAATGACAACATGGCAGGTGACTCCGAAAAACCAATCGATGGAGTCGATCTTCACTGCCCGGCGTGTCATCTGTCTGGAAGATTTGAGCAGCGCTTGCGGTACGCGGCGGGCGTGAGGCCGTAGGCACGCACAAACCAGCGTCCTAAATGGCTTTGATCAGCAAACCCCAGGGCAATCGCCACCTCCGCCGGTTGCTCACCCCTGGCCAGCAAGTGCCGGGCACGCGCCAGGCGCAGCTGTACCAGGTAGGCGTGCGGCGGCAGGCCGAACGCGCTTTTGAATGCGCGGGTCAGGCGGAAGCGGTCGACGCCGCAGGCCAGGGCCAGTTCGTCCATGCCCACGTCAACGTGCAGGTGGGCATGCAGGTATTCCCGGGCCTTGTGCGCCACCCGCGGCAGACGCGGGTCTTCGCGGTAGCGGGTGCGCCAGTAGAGTTGGCCGGTGAGGCGTTCCAGCAATTGGTCCATGGCGCGCTGGCGAACGATGCGCAGCTCGCCGCTGTGCAGGGTTTGGAAGGCCTGGCTGGTGGCCAGGGCCAGGCGTGGGTCGCTGGTCAAGGTGCTGGCGAAACTCAATTGGCTATCGAGTGGTGCCTCTTCAAACACAGTGCTCACTTCCCGCGCCAACCACAGCGGGTCGAGATAGAGCATGTGGTAGGTGAAGCCGTCCGCGCTGGGCGCGTTGCCGTCATGCAGTTCGCCGGGCTCCACCAGGAACACCTGGCCCGGCACACTGTTGTGGCGGGCGCGGCGGCAGTTGAATTGCTGCACGCCTTGTTCGGTGACGCCGATCAGGTAGCTGTCATGCCAATGGGGGTCGTAGGCATGACCCTCAAAATGCGCGCGCAGGGTCTCGATGCCGGTGTCGGCGTCTTGGGACAGATCGATCCAATTGTGCGCGGCCATGATTCACCGAGGCGAAATACGTGAGGCTATTAGCGCCCAGCGCTGGGTGGGCGTCTAGAAGGTTTGTGCAGCATCAGCCGAACAGCCCGGCGGCGATATTGATCGAGAAACCCAGGATCGCCGTGTTGAACAGAAACCCGATCAGCGATTGCCCCAGCACCACCTTGCGCATGCCCCGGGTGGCGACGCCCACATCAGAGGTCTGCACCGCCACGCCAATGGTGAAAGAGAAGTACAGGAAGTCCCAATAGTTGGGGGTCAGCAGCCCTTCGGCAAAGCGCAGCGCCGGCTCCTTGCCGTCCCAGGTGTAATACAGGCGGGCGTAATGCACGCTGAAAATCACCCCGATCAGCAGCCATGAACCGATCACCGTCAGCCCGGTAAAGCCGTAGTGCAGCAGGCGTTCGGAGGTGGCCAGGTCTTTGCTGCCGACCAGTTCGAAGGTGATGGTCGCCAGGCTGGCAATGGCGGCGATGCACACCGTGAACAGCACCAGCCCGGCGTTTTCATCTTCGACCTCGGCGATGCGCTTCACGTCCTCGGCCTTGGCGCGGCGGGTCAGCCACAGCATCAGCACCAGATAAGTCCAGACCCCGGCGTTCCAGCCGATGAGGATTTTGCTGACGAGGGTGTCGGCCGGCGCCAGGAGGCCCACGGCAAGGCCGAGCACGGCGGCGGCGGAGAGGCGAGGGTGGGTGCGGGCCAGGAAGGGCATAGAAACTCACAGCTGACGAGGTGTCAGTAGACTGTACCTGATCCCGAATACAACCCATAACCCTTGTGGGAGGGGGCTTGCTCCCGATAGCGGTGTGTCAGTCGATTCATCAGGTGACTGCTACACAATTCTGGGTAGGGCGTCGGACCTGTGGCGAGGGAGCTTGCTCCCGTGGCGGCCTGGCAGACGACCAGGATGTTGGATCAGACCGGGTACATATCCATTATTTAGGTAACGGTTGGTATGGGTTCCGCCCTTACGGCGGGTCACTTTTGAAAGGAGCCCAAAAGTAACCAAAAGGCTCTTGCCCCAACACTCGGCACCTCGCTCACGCTCGGTGTGCCCGTAATCCGACAGGTATTTGGGGGGCCGCCGCCACGCGCCATCCATGGCGCGGGGCGGCTAAACCGGCATCCCTGCCGGTTTACCCCCCAAATCCCTGTCGAATTCCGGCCAGCGTGTTTGACGGGGCGCCTGAGATCAAAAGCAGGGTCAAGATCAAGATCAAGATCAAGATCAAGATCAAGATCAAGATCAAGATCAAGATCAAGATCAACAGCGACTCGCTTCGCATCGTGGTTAGCGTGGTTGCTACAGCGTTGTGTAGATGCCTATGGTCATCGGGGGCAAGGCCCCTCCCACATTTTTACCTGTGTCTACTTGGGGCCTTTTTTGACCAGCTTCATCACCACCACAAAAAACACCGGCACAAACACCACCGCCAGCGTCGCGGTGATCATCCCGCCGATCACCCCGGTACCGATCGCCTGCTGGCTGGCCGAGCTGGCCCCCGTGGCAATCGCCAGCGGCACCACGCCGAGGATGAACGCCAGGGACGTCATGATGATCGGCCGCAAGCGCAACCGCGCAGCCTTCAAGGTGGCGGTGATCAGGTCTTCACCCTGGTCGTACAGGTCCTTGGCAAACTCGATGATCAGGATCGCGTTTTTCGCCGATAAGCCAATGATGGTGATCAAGCCGACCTTGAAGAACACATCGTTGGGCATGCCGCGCAAGGAGACGGCCACCACCGCACCGAGCACGCCCAACGGCACCACCAGCAACACCGAGGTCGGAATCGACCAGCTTTCATACAATGCCGCCAGGCACAGGAACACGATCAGCAGCGACAGGCCGAGCAGCAACGGTGCCTGGGCGCCGGACAGGCGCTCCTGCAGCGACAATCCGGTCCATTCCTGGCCCAGGCCGGCCGGCAACTGGCTGACCAGGCGCTGGATCTCATCCATCGCCTCACCGGTGCTGTGCCCCGGTGCCGCTTCGCCGGAAATCGCGATGGCCGGGTAGCCGTTGTAACGGGTCAACTGCGTCGGGCCCTGGGTCCACTTGGCTTCGACAAACGCCGACAACGGCACCATCTTCCCGGCGTTGTTGCGCACGTTGATCTTCATCAAGTCCGCCACCTGGCTGCGCTGGTCACCCTCGGCCTGCACCACCACCCGCTGCATGCGGCCCTGGTTGGGGAAGTCATTGATGTAGGCCGAACCGATGGCTGAGGACAGCACGTTGCCGACGTCGGCAAACGACACGCCCAGCGCGTTGGCCTGCTTGCGGTCCACCTCCAACTGCACTTGCGGGGCCTCGGCCAGGGCGCTTTCGCGCACGTTGGCCAGGATCGGGCTTTTTGCGGCGGCGGCCAGCAACTCGGTGCGCGCCGCCATCAAGGCGGCATGGCCGACACCACCACGGTCCTGCAAGCGGAATTCGAAGCCGCTGGACGTGCCCAGGCCATCCACCGGCGGCGGCAGGATCGCATAGGCGATCGCGTCCTTGAGCTCGCTGAAGGCCATGTTGGCACGGTCGGCAATCGAGGACGCAGAGTCATCGCTGCTGCGTTCCGACCAATCCTTGAGCGTGGTAAACGCCAGCGCCGCGTTCTGCCCCGAGCCGGAGAAGCTGAACCCCATGATCATGGTGGTATCACCCACCCCAGGCTCCCCGGCGTTGTGCGCTTCGATCTGCTCGGCCACCTGCACCGTGCGGTTCTTGCTCGCACCCGGAGGCAACTGGATGTCAGTGATGGTGTAGCCCTGGTCTTCCACCGGCAGGAACGAGGAGGGCAGGCGGCTGAACATCCATCCCAGGCCAACCAGCAGCATCAGGTAAATTAACAGGTAGCGGCCGCTGCGCTTGAGGGCGTAGGCCACCCAGCCTTCATAGCGGTCGGTGAGCTGTTCGAAGCGCTTGTTGAACCCGCCGAAGAAACCGCCCTTGGCGTGGTGCTCGCCCTTGGCAATCGGCTTGAGCAAGGTGGCGCACAGGGCCGGGGTCAAGGTCAGGGCCAGGAACGCCGAGAACAGGATCGAGGTGGCCATCGACAGCGAGAACTGCTGATAGATCACCCCGACCGAACCCGCCATGAACCCCATCGGCAGGAACACCGCCACCAGTACCAGCGTGATGCCGACGATGGCACCGGTGATCTGGCCCATGGCCTTCTTGGTCGCGTCCTTGGGCGACAGGCCCTCGGTGGCCATGATCCGCTCGACGTTCTCCACCACCACGATCGCATCGTCCACCAGGATGCCGATCGCCAACACCATGCCGAACATGGTCAGTACGTTGATCGAAAAGCCCAGCAACAACATGGTCGCGAAGGTGCCCATCAACGCAATCGGCACCACCAGCGTGGGGATCAGCGTGTAACGCACGTTCTGCAGGAACAGGAACATCACCGCAAACACCAGCGCCATCGCCTCGAGCAACGTGTAGACCACCTTGGTGATCGAGACTTTGACGAACGGCGAAGTGTCGTACGGGATCTTGTATTCCACATTGGCCGGGAAGAAGCGCGACAACTCGTCCATCTTCGCCCGCACCCGCGTCGCAGTGTTCAGCGCGTTGGCACCCGGTGATAGTTGCACGCTGACCGCGGTGGACGGTTTGCCGTTCAGGCGCGTGGAGAACTGGTATTCCTGGCTACCGACTTCCACTCGCGCAACGTCGCCGATGCGCACGGTGGAACCGTCCGGGTTGGCCTTGAGCACGATGTCGGCGAATTCGGCCGGCGTCGACAACTGGCCCTTGACCAGCACCGCCGCGGTGATTTCCTGGCTGTTCGTCCCTGGCAAATCACCGATGCTGCCGGCAGACACCTGGGCGTTCTGCGCGCTGATGGCGGCGTTCACATCGGCCGGGGTGAGGTTGAAACCGATCAGTTTCTGCGGGTCGATCCAGATGCGCATGGCGCGCTCGGCACCGTACAGCTGGGCCTTGCCCACACCGTCCAGGCGCTTGAGTTCGTTCATCACGTTGCGCGCGAGGTAGTCACTGAGCGCTACGTCATCGAGCTTGCCGTCGTTGGACGTGAGGGTCACCAGCAGCAGGAAGCCGGCGGAGACTTTCTCCACCTGCAAACCTTGCTGGGTCACCGCTTGCGGCAGGCGCGGTTCCACGGCCTTGAGGCGGTTTTGCACGTCAACCTGAGCCATTTCCGGGTTGGTGCCCGGCTGGAACGTCGCGGTGATGGTGGCCGAGCCCAGGCTGCTCTGCGACTCGAAATACAGCAGGTGATCGGCGCCGTTGAGCTCCTGCTCGATCAGGCTGACCACGCTTTCGTCCAGGGTCTGGGCCGAAGCGCCCGGGTACACCGCATAGATCTCGACTTTCGGCGGCGCGACGTTGGGGTACTGCGCCACCGGCAGTTGCGGGATGGCGAGCGCGCCGGCCAGCAGGATAAACAGGGCCACCACCCAGGCGAAGATCGGGCGGTCAATAAAGAACTGCGGCATGACAGGTTATTCCTTTACGAACGGGCTAGCGTCCACTTCAACTTTTTCACCGGGGCGCGCATGTTGCAGGCCTTCGACGACGATACGGTCACCGGGCTTGAGGCCGCTGCTGACGATCCAGCGGTCCTCGATCACCGCGCCCAACTCCACCGGTTGCTGGGTCACCGTTTGCTCGGCGTCCAGTAGCAGCACCATCGGGATGCCGGCGCTGTCACGGGTGATGGCGCGTTGCGGCACGCTGATGCCTTGCTTGTCGACGGCCTGTTCCAGGCGCACCCGTACAAAGCTGCCGGGCAGCAGGTCGAGGTCCGGGTTGGGGAATTCGCTGCGCAGGATGATCTGCCCGGTGCCGGGGTCGACGCTGATCTCGGCGAACAGCAATTTGCCCGGCAATGGGTAGAGACTGCCGTCGTCCTGGATCAGCGTGGCTTTGGCCTGGTCCTGGCCGACCTGCTTCAAGCTGCCGGCGCGGAAGGCCCGGCGCAGATCATTCAGCTCGCGGGTGGACTGGGTCAGGTCGGCGTGGATCGGGTCCAGTTGCTGGATGATCGCCAGCGGCGTGGCCTCGTTCTGGCCGACCAGTGCGCCTTCCGTCACCAGCGCCCGGCCGATGCGCCCGGAAATCGGCGCGGTCACGGTGGCGTAGCCCAGGTTCAACTTGGCGCGCTCGACCGCCGCCTTGTTGGCGGCGACCTCGGCGTTGGTCTGGCGCACGGCGGCGCGGGCGTTGTCATAGTCCTGGCCGCTGATGGCGTTGCCTTCCACCAACTGGCTGTAGCGCTGCTCTTGCAGGCGCGCCTGGAAGGCATTGGCCTCGGCCTTGCTCAGGTTGGCCTGGGCGCTGTCGAGATCGGCCTTGAACGGCGCGGGGTCAATGCGAAACAGCACGTCGCCCTGTTTCACGTCGTGGCCTTCCTTGAACACCCGCTGCATCACCACGCCGGCGACCCGTGCGCGCACTTCGGCAATGCGCGGCGCGGCAATGCGCCCACTCAGTTCGCTGGTGATGGACAGGGGCTTGGCGGCGAGGGTTTCGATGCGCACTTTGGCCAGGGGCATTTCCGGTGCCTCGGCGGCGGAGTTGTCACACGCGCTCAGCGCCAGGGTGAGGGCCAGCAGGCAAAACGGCGCAAACAGATTCTTCGACATGCTCTTATCCCAATATTGACTGGCGCATCCTAAAGTCACCTGCGCCGTGGTGCTGTGAAGCTGTGTAGGCCGTGTGTGAAGAAATGTAAGGTGCGGCGCGCGGGGCGCCGGGGGCGTATATCCTTGCACAATCCTGCACCACCCCAACAAACCGCATTATTTGGAAACACCATGCCCAACATCCTCCTGGTGGAAGACGACGCCGCACTCTCCGAGCTGATTGCCAGCTACCTGGAACGCAATGGCTACCAAGTCAGCGTGCTCAGCCGCGGCGACCACGTCCGCGAACGCGCCCGCCTGAATCCGCCGGACCTGGTGATCCTCGACCTGATGCTGCCCGGCCTCGACGGCCTGCAGGTGTGCCGCCTGTTGCGCGCCGATTCGGCGGGCTTGCCGATCCTGATGCTCACCGCCCGCGACGACAGCCACGACCAGGTGCTGGGCCTGGAAATGGGCGCCGACGATTACGTGACCAAACCCTGCGAGCCGCGTGTGCTGCTCGCCCGTGTCCGTACATTGCTGCGGCGCAGCAGTTTGTCCGAGCCCCAGGCGGCCAACGACCAGATCATCATGGGCAACCTGTGCATCGACTTGTCGGAACGCACCGTGACTTGGCGCGAGCAGTCGGTGGAGCTGTCCAGCGGCGAATACAACCTGTTGGTGGTGCTGGCGCGGCACGCCGGCGAAGTGCTCAGCCGCGACCAGATCCTGCAGCGCTTGCGCGGTATCGAGTTCAACGGCACCGACCGTTCGGTGGATGTAGCCATCTCCAAGCTGCGCCGCAAGTTCGACGACAACGCCGGTGAGGCGCGCAAGATCAAGACGGTGTGGGGCAAGGGCTACCTGTTCAGCCGTTCCGAGTGGGAATGCTGAGCCATGTTTCGTGTACTGCTGCGCCTCTACCTGATCACCATCGTCACCTACAGCCTGGCGATCTACTTGATCCCCTCGCTGGTGATCCAGCTGTTTGAACACCGCTACATGAACTACAACATCGAGCAGACCCGCGGCCAGCAGAAGCTGATCGTCAAGCAATACCTGCGGGCGCCGGTGGAACGCTGGTCACAGGTGACCGAGCAATTGGGCCACGACTTCGCGCCGCTCAAAGTGCAGTTGCTGCTGCGCCAGGACGCCAGCTATAGCCCCGCGCAGGAAAAACTGCTGGAGCAAGGCAAATCGGTGGTGCGCCTTGGGGAGTGGGGCTGGATGGAGGAAATCAGCTCGCCGATCAATGAGCAATTCGTGGTCAAGCTGACGATCCCGCCGGATCCGATGGACATGAACGTGCTGTACTGGGCCATCAACGTGCTGATCGTCGCCGCGCTGCTGGCGTGCCTGCTGGTGTGGCTGCGTCCGCACTGGCGCGACCTCGAGCGCTTGAAAAGCACCGCCGGGCAATTGGGCCAGGGCAACCTGGCCGAGCGCACGCGTATCCCGGCCAGCTCCAGCATCGGCAGTCTGGCCTCGGTATTCGACACCATGGCCGACGACATCGAGCACCTGCTCAACCAGCAGCGCGACCTGCTCAACGCCGTCTCCCATGAACTGCGCACACCGCTCACACGCCTGGATTTCGGCCTGGCCCTGGCGCTTTCCGAAGACTTGCCCGAGGCCAGCCGCGAACGCCTGCAAAGCCTGGTGGCGCATATCCGCGAGCTGGATGAACTGGTGCTGGAGCTGCTTTCCTACAGCCGCCTGCAAAACCCGGCGCAACTGCCGGAGCGGGTCGAGGTGGTGCTCGATGAGTTTATCGACAGTGTGCTTGGCAGCGTCGATGACGAACTGGAAAACCCCGAGATCGTCATCGACGTGGCGCTCGATTGCGCCGTGGAGCGGTTCAGTCTAGATCCGCGCCTCACCGCCCGTGCCTTGCAGAACCTGCTGCGCAATGCCACGCGTTACTGCGACAAACGCATCCAGGTGGGCGTCAAGGTGTGCCCCAAGGGCTGTGAAATCTGGGTCGACGATGACGGTATCGGCATCCCGCTCGACCAGCGTGAACGCATCTTCGAGCCGTTCTACCGCCTGGACCGCAGCCGTGACCGCGCCACCGGCGGTTTCGGCCTGGGCCTGGCCATCAGCCGGCGCGCCTTGGAGGCCCAGGGCGGCACCTTGACCGCATTGGCGTCGCCATTGGGCGGCGCACGGTTCCGGGTGTGGTTGCCCAGCGTCGCCTGATCACAGCACTTTGACGGCGCGGCCGATCGCCTGGATCGGCCCGGTGGGCTTGCCGGTCGGCGAGCCGCGCGGGTCTTCCAGGGTCAGTTCGAACAGCTGGTTCTGCGTCAGCGGCGGCAACTTGTCCAACGGCACTGACAGCGTCTGGCCGGGTTTGACCAACCCCAGCGACACGGGCCCTTGCCAACCATCGCCCTTGGTCCAGAACTGCAGGGCCTTGTCCGCCGGTACGTCCATCACGCCCAATGGGATCAACTGAATCTGCTGGTTATCGCTGGCCTGAATCACCCAGCCCGGCGCCTGGCTCTGCGGGGCCACCAGCACCACCACAAAGCTGGGTTCCAGGTTGGGCGGACGGGTCAGCAGCAGCGCGGCCAGCACCAGCGTAGCCACTAGCCCGGCACCGGCCAGGCCTCGCCAAACGGCGAGCAGGTCCCACCAGGGTGTGCGGGCGCCGGCGGTGCTGCGTTCGATGCGTGGCCACAACTCAGAGGAGGGGGGCACGGGCTCCGCCAAGGCGGTCAACGGCAACAGGCGTTGCTCCCAGGCGTCCACTGCGGCGCGTAACTCGGCGTCGTGGCTCAGGCGCTGTTCTACTTCCGCGCGTTGTTCGCCAGGCAGGGTGCCCAGCACGTATTCGCTGGCCAGTTCGTCCAGTGGGTTGCTCATGTCATGCACTCCCGCAGCGCGGCGAGGCTACGTTTGATCCAGGCCTTGACGGTCCCCAGCGGGGTGTCGAGTTTCTGGGCGATTTCGCTGTGGGAATAACCGTCGACATAGGCATGCAGGATGCACGTGCGACGGGTCGGGTCGAGCTGCTCCAGGCAGGTGTGGACTTGCCCCGTGCGTGCGCTGAACTCAAAGGTGTCGGTCGCAGCGGCTGGCTCGTGTTCGTCGCCCAACGGGACTTCGCGATAATGGTTACGCACGACGTTGAGCGCCAGGTGCCGGGTCACGCTGAACACCCAGCCACGGGCCGACCCGCGACTGGGGTCAAAGCTGCCGGCGCCGCGCCAGATCTTGATGAACGCGTCATGCACGATATCTTCGGCCAGGGACTTGTCCCTGACGATACGCAGCGCCACGCCAAGCAGATGGCTGCTTTCCTGCTGATAGAGCGCGCGCAAGGCGCGTTGATCGCCACGGGCGCAGGCCAGCAGACAGGCTTCGTAATCAAACACGCGGTGCTCCCCCCAACCAACGTCATTGGGGGCAGCGTAGCCGTATTTGTTCAGTTGGCTGCCCAGAAGATGTAATCAGCCTTGTACTTGACCATTTCCTGCTTGCCCTTGTTGGCCGCCGTGCACGCGCTGTTCGGTGCTACGCCCCCCTCTAAAGCAACCCGCTGGATGTAACTCACACCGCTCATCGCGCCCTTGCCTTCGGCCGGGTTGGCCTTGACCAGTTGGTAGGGAAGGTTGCCCGCACCGGACGGCGCCACGGCCAGCTGGGTGCCGGTGACTGTCGAACCGTCCTTGGCCTGCCAGGTGGCGGGCGGGCCGAAATAGGTGCCGACTTGCTTGCCGCTGCGGTCATTCAGCACGGCCTTGGGGCCGACGAAGGTCCATTCGGTCTGGCCGGCGGCGTTGGCTTTGTCGCGGCACTCGTAAGTGATTTCGCCGACGCCGGTGGTCTCCAGCGCCACCTTGTGGCCGTCCGGCACTTTGATGCTGTCGGGCAAGCCGGTCTGGGCAAAGGCTGCGGGTGCGGCGGCGAGCAGGGCGGCGAGGCAGAACAGTGCTTTAGCGTTCATGGGTACTTCTCCATTTCAGTAAAACAGCGGGGTGACTGAAAGGACTACCCATGGCACGCACGATTGGATGCAGCGATTAGAAAATAAACGCGGGAGGGCGCACACTGTGCCCCCGCTTTACCCGAGGAGAGATTGGCAATGACTGGTGTTCACACGTCTGCTCAACAAGGTTTCTCTACCCAGGCCGTGACCTACGCCCAAGGTCGGCCGGATTATCCAAGGCAACTCACGGGCTGGCTGGCCGAGACCTTGCGCATCGACGCACAGTCGAGCGTGGTTGACCTGGGTGCCGGCACCGGCAAGTTCACCCGTTTGCTCAGCACCCTGGCGCCGACGTTGACCGCCGTCGAGCCCGTGGTGGCGATGGGGGCGCAGTTGCGCAAACTGCTGCCGGATGTGCGCCTGGTCAATGGCACCGCCGAATCCATCCCATTGCCTTCCGCCAGCGCTGACGCGGTGGTATGCGCCCAGGCATTCCACTGGTTCTCCACCGAGGCTGCCCTGGCGGAAATCCATCGCGTGCTCAAGCCCGGCGGCCGCCTGGGCCTGGTGTGGAACGTGCGCGATGAGTCGGTGGATTGGGTCGCAGCCATCACTGACATCATCACGCCCTACGAGGGCGACACCCCGCGTTTTCATACCGGGCTCTGGCGCGAGGCCTTCAACGGCATGTACTTTTCCGCCCCCGACGTGACCTGTTTTCCCTACAACCATGTCGGCAGCCCTCAGGAGGTGATCATGGATCGCTTCCTCTCCGTGAGCTTTATCGCCGCGCTGGCTGATGGGCCCAAGGCGAGTGTCACCGCGCAATTGCAAGCGCTGATCGACACCCACCCGGCGTTGAAGGGGCGTGACACGGTTGCCTTTCCGTATCAAACCCAAGCCTACGTCTGCCATCGCCTGAGCTAAAAGGCATAAAGTCAGATCATATTGATATAAGTCGTTATAAGAAAAATCGCTATCCTGCGGCCAGAAATTTATAAGGCCGCAGGTAGCGTTAATGGATGTAGGTAATGTTGGTTTCGTGGTGGCTGGCCTGATCGTTGGTTTTATCGTAGGGATGACCGGTGTGGGCGGGGGCTCGTTGATGACCCCGATCCTGCTGTGGTTCGGCATCAACCCGGCCACGGCGGTGGGTACCGACTTGTTGTACGCGGCGATCACCAAGTCCGGTGGGGTGCTGGTGCATGGCAAGAACAAGAACATTGACTGGACAATCACCGGTTGGCTGACCTTGGGCAGCGTGCCTGCGGTGTTGCTGACGCTTTGGTTCCTGGCCAGCCTGCACACTGATCCCAGTGCGATGAACGCGGTGATCAAGCAGGCGCTTGGTGTGGTGTTGCTGCTGACGGCGCTGGCGATTCTGTTCAAGAAAAGCCTGTTGGCGTTTGCCCAGCGGCATGCGGGCGATGACTATCACATGAGTCCGCGCAACCTGAATATATTGACGGTGGTGACGGGTGCGATCCTGGGGACCATGGTTGCCCTGACCTCCATCGGTGCGGGTGCGCTGGGGACTGTGGCGTTGTTTATTCTGTATCCGTTTCTGGCTACGCGACGGCTGGTCGGGACTGAGATCGCGCATGCTGTGCCGCTGACCCTGGTGGCGGGGTTGGGGCATGCCAGCATGGGGAATATGGATTGGCATTTGTTGGGGTTTTTGTTGATGGGGTCGTTGCCGGGGATCTATATCGGTAGCCATATGACTGGCAAGTTGCCGGATGGGGTGTTGCGGCCGTGTTTGGCGGTCATGCTCATGGCTATCGGCTACAAATTGGCCTTCTGATTGGGGGGCATACCCGTTATAAAGCCTGTACGGACCGGACACAGGGTTGACGGGGCGCCTAAGATCAAAAGCAAAAGCGCGGCGGCCTTAGAGCCGACGGGTGTGGCACCTGTCGATCGCGGTCCAAATGTGGGAGGGGGCTTGCCCCCGATAGCAGTGGGGCAGTCACAGATGCATGAGCTGACACACCGCCATCGGGGGCAAGCCCCCTCCCACAGTTTGATCTCCATACATCAGGTAGACATCGGCCTGCTTTTGATCTTGCAACAGCCAACTCAAGCCCCAGTCCCTGGCCCATTTCCAATCTGCCAAACAAACGGCGGCTCAACCCCATTGATCACCCAATCCCCTACAATCCTTGCCTTGTAGATCACCGGATTATGCGACGACACAGTCCGCGCATTCCGCCAATGCCGATCCAGCGCTTTCCCCTGGCGCACATCCGAAGCCCCCAATGCATTGAACAATTCACTGGTCGCACGCTGGATCAACTCAGACACCACCACCTGCGCGGTAGCCGACTCAATCTCCGCCGCCACGTTGGCCTCACGCTCCACTGCATCATCCCCACCAAAGCGCGCCACGTACGCGCGTTGCGCCGGCAGCGTCGCTTTCAACGCGCTGGCCTCGGCGGCGTAGACCAGCGCAGCCACTTCGCCCACCACCTGTTGAACCTGTGCGTCCTGGCTGACATGGGGCGCATTGCCATGGCTGTAGATGCGTTTGCGGCTGCGCACCTGATGCGCCACATCGCGCAATGCCGCACGGCCAATGCCAGCCAGACTGGCCAGTAACACGAGTTGGTAAAACGCGGTCTGGTATTTGAATCGGGTGGCAAAGTCGATGACGTTGTCCGCGTCCACCACCGCATCGGTAAAGCGCGACGTGCCGCTGCCGGTGGTGCGCTGGCCAAAGCCGTCCCAGTCATCGCTGTGCACCACGCCCGGCTGGCGGGCGCGGGTGGCGGCGATCACATCGGCGCCGGTGTCGCTGCGTTGGGCGTACACATCGATCCAGTCGGCGAAAATGCTGCCGGTGCTGTAGAACTTTTCGCCGTTGAGCTTCCAGCTGTCGCCGTCAGGGCTGACCTGGGTGACCACATCGCCGATGGCCACGTTGCCGATCTCGGTCCAGGCGCAGCCGACGATATCGCCGTCCACGAAACGCTTGAACCACAGGTCGCGGCCGGCACTGGGCGGCGCATTCAGACGGTCTTCGGCAAAGGCAAAATGCCCGCGCAGGGCCTGAGGGACATTGGAGTCGGCTTCGGCCAGCTCGATCAGCAACTCAAATAACTGCGGCAGGGACGCGCCGCCGCCGCCGTACTCCACCGGCACCCGCACCGCGCCAAAGCCGGCGTCTTTGAGCCACTGGATCGGCTCGTGGGGCAGGGTGCGCTGTTGTTCGCGCGCCAAGGCACCGTCGGCGATGCGCTGGAAAATCGGCCGAAAGCGAGCGGCCAGGGTCGGGTAGTCGACACCGGTGGACAGCGGGTTGATGACGTGTTGTTCGGTCATGGGCAAGGCTCCGGGGCAGTGATCAATGCGAAGAGTGATTGCACAGTCCGTGCCGGGTGCCAGGGCCAATGTTTACGCGCCCTTCACGGCCTGTGCTGTTGCCCCAGCAACAGCGATCCAGCAAACCGTCGCAATCCCTGACATTCGCCGGCAAGCCGTGCCTGCCGGTTTTTTTCGCCGCAACCCTCATGGCGCGGGCGTTTCTCGTGGCCTGGCACGCTTGCTGCTCAAGCCCTGGGTACATCCCTATGTACGAGGTACCGCTCGATGAGTCAGCAAGCCGTGAAATTTGCCTATTGGGTGCCCAACGTCAGCGGTGGGCTGGTGGTCAGCAAGATCGAACAACGCACCCATTGGGGCATTGATTACAACCGCAAACTGGCGCAATTGGCCGAGGCGGCTGGCTTCGAATACGGTCTCACCCAGATCCGCTTCACCGCCGGCTACGGTGCCGAAAACCAGCATGAGTCCGTGGCGTTCAGCCATGCGCTGCTGGCTGCGACCACCACGCTCAAGGTCATCGCCGCGATCCTGCCTGGCCCGTGGCAACCGGCGCTGGCGGCCAAGCAATTGGCAACCATCGACCAGCTCACCAATGGCCGTATCGCGGTGAATATCGTCAGCGGTTGGTTCAAGGGTGAGTTCCAGGCCATTGGCGAACACTGGCTGGAACACGACGAGCGCTATCGCCGTTCCGAAGAGTTCATCCGCGCCCTCAAAGGCATCTGGACCCAGGACGACTTCACCTTCAAGGGCGATTTCTACCGCTTCAACAACTACACCCTCAAGCCCAAGCCGCTGGGCCAGCCGGAAGTGTTCCAGGGCGGCAGCTCGCGGGCGGCGCGGGACATGGCCGCACGGGTGTCGGACTGGTACTTCACCAACGGCAACACCCCGGAAGGCATCAAGGCCCAGGTCGATGACATTCGCGCCAAGGCGGCGGCGAATAACCATTCGGTCAAAGTCGGCGTCAACGCCTTCGTGATCGCCCGCGACACTGAAGAGGAGGCCCGTGCGGTGCTGGCGGAAATCATCGACAAAGCCGACCCGGAAGCCGTCAACGCATTTGGCGACGCCGCGAAGCAAGCGGGCAAGGCCTCACCGGAAGGCGAGGGCAACTGGGCCAAGTCCAGCTTTGAAGACCTGGTGCAGTACAACGATGGCTTCAAGACCAACCTGATCGGCACGCCACAGCAGATCGCCGAGCGTATCGTCGCGCTCAAAGCGGTGGGTGTGGACCTGGTGCTGGCGGGTTTCCTGCACTTCCAGGAGGAAGTCGAGTACTTCGGCAAGCGCGTATTGCCGCTGGTGCGCGAGTTGGAAGCCAAGGCCGGGATCAAGCAGGTGGCGTGAGCAAGGTTTTTTCCAGGCGCAGGGCAGGGCTGTGGTCTTCGTAATAGTCGTTGACCACGGCAAAGCGCCGGTAGCCATTGCGTTCATACAGCGCCAGGGCGCCTGGGTTGTCGGTGCGCACTTCAAGGCGCAGGTGCGCACAAGCGTGCGCTGCCGCACAGGCCTCGGCACGCTTGAGCAACTGCTGGCCCAGCCCAACGCCGCGTAAGTGCGCGGCGATAGCGATGGAATACAAGCGCGCGCACGCGCTGCCACGCCGAAACAGCACCAGTGCATAGCCGAGCAGTTGCCCGTCTTCTTCCGCCACCAGCAATTGGCCATGGGCGCGGCTGATCATCCATTGAAAACGACGCGATGAGAGTCGGTCAGTGGTGAAACACTGCTGTTCCAGTGCCATTAATTCAGGCACATCGAAGGGGGATGCAACGCGAAAAGAAAGTGCCATATGACCGCCATAAAAGTTACGTAACGAAACGGGACTTCTCTAAAAGATCGTGCTTAATAGAAAAGGTCGAGTTCTCTAAAGCGGATCAATTATTATGTCGGCGGTACAAAGTCATTGGCGTGAAGTATCGGAGCAAACTGTCGCGGCGACAATAACGAGCCAGGGTTATTTTTCCGCCCCCCTCACAGGCGCCCGTCAAGTAGTGATCATTGTCGAGCGCAAGGAAGACTGGGCCTCCTACTTCCCCAGCGAAGACATCATCACCGCCCAGGAGTACCTGGAACAGACTCGGGAAAACCAGTCAGGCAAGCGTGTGCAGGTGATCAACCTGTGCCGCAGCTACAAATACCTGGGGCACGGTTATTACTGCTCGTTGCTGGCCGAAGCACGCGGGCACAAGGTGATTCCGTCGGTGCGCACCATCAGCGAACTGACGAAAAAGGCGTTGTACGGCCTGGCCTTGGACGACTTGGACAAAACCCTCGATAAAGCCTTGAGTCATCATCTTTACAGCAATACCGAAGGCTTTACCCTGACACTTTATTTTGGACGGACGACTATAGAACCGTTGCAGGATCTGGCCCGGCAATTGTTTGAAGCCTTCCCCTGTCCTATTTTGTTAGTGGGTTTCAAACAGCATAACGGCTGGCATATCGAAGGGATCAAGTCCGGCGTATTACACAAGTTGCGCGATGACCAGGAAGATCAATTCGCTCATGCGCTGGACAACTTCAGCCGCAAGATCTGGCGCCAGCCTCGCTCACGCCGCCTGGCGCGTTACGACCTGGCCATCCTGCACGATCCCCAGGAACAACTACCACCGTCAAATGCCCAGGCGTTGGATAATTTCATTCGCGTAGGCAAGGGCCTGGGTATCGATGTCGACCTGATCGAGCGCAAGGACTATGCGCGCCTGGCCGAATACGACGCCTTGCTGATCCGCGAGACCACCAGCGTCGACAACCACACCTATCGTTTCGCCAAGAAAGCCGAAAGCGAAGGCCTGGTGGTGATGGACGACCCGGCGTCGATCCTGCGCTGTACCAACAAGGTCTATCTCACCGACCTGCTCAACAGTCATCAACTGGGCAT
This sequence comes from Pseudomonas sp. A39, assembly GCF_058145955.1. NCBI lineage: Bacteria > Pseudomonadati > Pseudomonadota > Gammaproteobacteria > Pseudomonadales > Pseudomonadaceae > Pseudomonas > Pseudomonas sp. A39. Next base: position 57,999 of record NZ_JBYVMD010000015.1, on the reverse strand, counting down.
GCCCACCACCGAGATTCTTTACAAAGAGCGACCGCAAGACTTCGAACGGGTCGGCGAGCGCCTCGGGTTCCCGTTGGTCTTGAAGATCCCCGATGGTTGCTTTTCCCGTGGGGTCATCAAGGTGGAAAGCCAGGCAGCCTTGCTCAAGGCCACCGCCGAGTTGTTCGAACATTCGGTGCTGTTGCTGGCCCAGGAATTCTTCTACACCGAGTACGACTGGCGCATCGGCGTACTCAACCGCAAGCCGATCTTTGCCTGCCAATACTTTATGTCCGAGGGCCATTGGCAGATCTACAACCACAAGGCCATCGGCCAGGCCATCAACGGCGAATGCCGCACCCTGGCGGTCCACGAGGCGCCCAAGGCGGTGGTGGAGTTGGCCGTGAAGACCGCCAACCTGATCGGCGATGGCCTCTACGGCGTCGACCTCAAGCAGTCCGGCGACAAGGTGGTGGTGATCGAGGTCAACGACAACCCCAACCTGGACGCCGGCATCGAGGATGCTTACTTGCAGGACGACCTGTATGGCCTGGTGCTGGAGGAATTCGTGCGGCGCCTGGAGTTGAAGCGCCAGGGCCAGGTGTGGTGACTCGGTGATGTTGTTCAACAACCCCGGGATGAAACGGATAGCGGGTACGACGATGTAAATGTGGCGAGGGAGCTTGCTCCCGTTGGCGTGCGTAGCGCGCCTTTCTTTAGGGCCGCTGCGCAGCCCAGCGGGAGCAAGCTCCCTCGCCACAGGTCATTCGCCAGTCTGCACCTGCAGGGTCAGGACTTCAAAACCATCCGCCGTCACCGCCACGGTATGCTCCCACTGCGCCGACAAGCTGTTGTCCTTGGTCACCACCGTCCAGCCGTCCTTCAGGCTGCGCACTTTGGCGCTGCCCTGGTTGAGCATCGGCTCGACGGTGAACACCATGCCTTCACGCAGTTCCAGCCCGGTGCCGGGACGACCGAAGTGCAACACCTGCGGCTCTTCATGCATCTGCCGGCCGATGCCGTGGCCGCAATACTCGCGCACCACGCTGTAGCCGTTGGCCTGCGCGTGGCTCTGGATGGCATGGCCGATATCGCCCAGGCGGGCGCCGGGCTTGACCTGGCGGATGCCGGCCCACATGGCTTCGAAGGTCATCTCCACCAGGCGCCGGGCTTTGGGGGCGACGGTGCCGATCATGTACATCTTGCTGGCGTCGGCGATATAGCCACCTTTTTCCAGGGTGATATCGATGTTGATGATGTCGCCGTCCTTGAGAATCTCCTTGGCGCTGGGCATGCCATGGCACACCACCTCGTTGATCGAGGTGTTGATGGAGAAGGGGTAGTCGTATTGGCCGAGGCTGGCGGGACGGGCTTTGAGGTCATGGCGGATGAAGGCTTCGACGGCGCTGTCCAGCTCCAGGGTGGAACGGCCGGCGGCCACGAAGCCATCGAGCATGGTGAAAACCTGGGCCAGCAGGCGTCCGGATTCACGCATCACGGCCAGTTGTGCGGCGGTCTTGATCATCAATGGCGCCCCCGGATCAGGTCGGGCTTATCCAGCAACAGTTTGTTGATCAGCTCGTTGTAGGGCAGGCTGGGATTGAGTTCGGCGAGCAGGCCGATCTTGATCCAGAATTCGGCCTGGGCGTTGATGGAGCGGTCCATCGCGGCGCTGGCCAGGCGCAGTTGTTCATGCAGCTGGTCGGTGATCTTGACGATGCCCATGGTCTTCACTGTGCGGTAGGGATATACAAAGCGTATACGTTTCGTATATTAAACGTAACCCCCAGCACCACGAAATGGCGCTTGGCCATTGACTTGCCCGCCAGTCGCCGGTTAGTTTCGCCCTATGACTTTTCAAGCCTTCCGCAGCCAGCCAAGCATTATTACCGCCATTCCTCATTTGGCGGGATAGCGCACGGCTGTACCCAAACCCGCCCTAGAGGCGGGTTTTGTTTTTCCGTCTCCAGGGTCTTTGACAAAAAGCCAGGAGACACCCATGAGCACCTGCACCGCGCCCCACACCGCCGACCCGGGACTGCTTGAACATTATGTGAAAAAGATCCTCGCCGCCCCGGTCTATGACCTGGCGGTGCGCACGCCCTTGCAGGCGGCCCCGGCCTTGTCGGCGTTGCTGGGCAACCAGGTGTTGCTCAAGCGTGAAGACCTGCAACCGACGTTTTCCTTCAAGATCCGCGGCGCCTACAACAAGCTGGTGCAGCTCACGCCGGAGCAAAAGGCCCGCGGGGTGGTCACCGCGTCGGCGGGCAACCATGCCCAAGGTGTGGCCCTGGCGGCGCGGGAGCTGGGGATCAAGGCGCGCATTGTGATGCCCAGCAGCACGCCGGAACTCAAGGTGCTGGGCGTGCGTTCGCGCGGTGCGGAAGCGGTGCTGCACGGCGCGAGCTTCCCCTTTGCCCTGGCCCATGCGTTGCAACTGGCCGAGCAATCCGGGGGCACCTTCGTTTCGCCGTTCGATGACCCCGAGGTGATTGCCGGCCAAGGCACCGTGGCCATGGAGATCCTGCGCCAACAACAGGGGCCCCTGGATGCGATCTTCGTACCGGTGGGCGGCGGTGGCCTGATCGCCGGGGTCGCCGCCTACGTCAAATACCTGCGGCCCGAGGTGCGCATCATCGGCGTCGAACCCGAAGGGTCCAGCTGCCTGTTGGCGGCGCTACGGGCCGGTGAGCGGGTGGTGCTGCCCAGTGTCGACGGGTTTGCCGACGGCACGGCGGTGGCGCAGGTCGGTGCTTATGGGTTTGAGATCTGCCGCGACTGGGTGGATGAAGTCATCACGGTCAGCAATGATCAGTTGTGCAGCGCGATCAAGCTGATCTACGACGATACGCGCTCCATCACCGAGCCGTCCGGAGCGTTGGCGGTAGCGGGCCTGCGTGAATACGTGACCAGTCACAATTTGCGCGGGCAGACCCTGGTGGCGATCAATTCCGGGGCGAATATCAACTTTGATAGTTTGCGACATGTTGCTGAAAGGGTCGCCGCGCAAGGTGCCGTTTAAACAAACGTGCAGGGTTAAACGTTTAATCGCAGCGGTTCGGCGACGATTTAATCGATACGGTTTAACTTATATATACAAGCACAGTGCTTATGAGGAATGGTTACAACAGGGGCCGATTTTGCCGAGTAGGCTTGGGTGTTGTAAGCGTCTTCCAAGGTCGGTAAGACGTGGCGGGCAAGGGCCCGCGGGATTAATAACAATCTGTTGGCATTCTCAGGAAAGGAGAGGTTGACCATGCTTTCGGAATTAGAACTTCGCAGCATTATTGAAGGAAGTTTCCTGCCCAAACGGTGCGAATGCACCAAAGCCGAAGATGCGTCGCTGACGATCAAGGTCTACGACGAGCGCGACCGTGACCGGGTGGATTTGGAAGTCAAAGGCATCAACGCGGAAAAACTCGACAGCAGCCGCGCCATTTGCAACCTGATTGCCGGGTTGCGTGAAGACCTCAAGCACACCCATGCACCCGCCCTGCAACGAGCGGGAGGGCGCAGCCTCTACTAGCTGGACGCTTGAGTGTGAGGCACCGAAGACCTGTGGGCTTGGATGAACGCCAGGCCCAATACGGTTTCCGTTGCCACCGCCAGCAAGATGCCCGGCCCGGCATTCCCATTGATCCACTCACTGAACCCCAGCACCGCCAGCACCAGGCACCCGGCGATAAACCCGGTGGTGAGGGCGCGACGCGTGTCTGAAGGCGGCGCGTGACGTGCGCGGTAGAACATGATGCCGATGCCCAGGAACAGCGCGGCGTTGCGGCGCGACACCAGCCCGGTGCCACTGGAATACTCGACACTCCACACCCACAGCAGCAGGTCGGGACGCAGGCCCCAGATAAGCGCGAGGGCGAAGCACAGCAGCGCGGTGAAGGTGGCGAGGGTGCGGAAACTCAACAGCATGGCGAATCCTTTCAGCCTTAGGACAAGCCCGCAAGACTACTCCTATTTGCGCGGGCTTGGCGTGTTTGCCTCATCGACTCAGTTCTGGAAATCGCAGGCGTCGGACATTTTCCGATAGCTCACGTCTTCCACCTTGCCCGCCTTATCCAAGAACTTGATATCCGCCTTGATGACTTTGCATTCGTCAGTTGGGGTTTCGTTCATGGCCAGGACCTTGTCGATATTCATCGGCATGCCGTACCGGTAAGGCACGGGTTTGGCAGCGGCAGGTTGATCGTCGGCCTGGGCCAGGCCTGACACCGCTGCCAGCGCCAGGCTGGCGCTGAGCATTAAGGTGCGCAGTTTCATGGTGGTTCTCCGCAAGTGGGTACAACTTCACTCTCGACGTGCGGGATTAACCATCGATTAATGTTTAGCTGGCTGACAAAACCTTCATCCAAGCTGTTGGCGATACGGCAGGTCCGGCCCGGTCTTGGTGCAGGTCAACGCCGCGGCGCGGATGGCAAAGCCCAGCATGGCGTCGATCTGCGCACGCGTGAGCTGTTGCAGGCCTTCCACTGAATCCAGTTGCTGCTCGGTCAACCAGGCAATCAACGCGGCCTGGAAGGTATCACCGGCGCCCACCGTGTCGGCCATCACCACCTTGACCGCCGGTGCAGACCAGTGGCCATGCTGGCGGCTGTAGACGCTGGCGCCCTCGCCACCACGGGTCAGGAAAACCAGCTGGCAACGGTGTTGCAGCCAGCCCTGCAGCACGCTTTCCGGCGACTGGTCGGGGTAGAGCAGGTGCAGGTCTTCGTCGCTGACCTTGATCAGGTCGGCATGCTTGACCAGTTCCGCTACGCGGTTGCGCCACAGCTGGATATCGGGCTGCGGGTTGAGCCGCACGTTGGGGTCGAGGCTGATCATGCGCTTGCCGCTTTCGCGCTTGACCAAACTCAGCAGGGTGTCGCCGATCGGTTGCACCACCAGCGAAAACGAGCCGATATGCAGGCCGCGAATGTCAGCCCCCAGCGCGGGCAGGTGGTCGATTTCCAGCAGGCGGTCGGCGCAGCCTTCGCCACGGAAGTTGTACTGCGGTGAACCATTGGCACCCACGGCGACCATCGACAAGGTGGTCGGCGCGGCGAATTCCACCAGGAACTGCTCGCTGACACCTTCGTCCTTGAGCACCTGCAACAAGCGACGGCCAAGGAAGTCGGTGGACACACCGCCGAACAATCCGGCGTCGATGCCCAGGCGACGCAAGCCCACCGCGACGTTGAACGGCGAACCGCCGGCAATCGCCTTGTAATTGACCTTGGAAGCCTGCCCGCTGGCGTCTTCCTCGCTGAAGAAATCAAACAGCGCTTCACCACACACCAGATACATAGTCGTTCGCTCTTAAAGGGTTGCCACGTGCTGTTGATAGCGCTCGTAAGCCTGTTGATAGGCGCTGACGCTGGTCGCCACCGGCAGGGTCCGGCTGGCCGGGTCGACGCTCACGCATTTGTCGCACAGGCTGGCCAGGGATTCGCCGGACTGGCTCCACGCCGCCTGGATCGCCGCGCCCAGGGCAGCGGCTTCGCTTTGTTCGGTGCAGATCACTTCGGTGTTCATGATATCGGCAACCATCTGCCGCCATACCGGGCTTTTCGAGCCACCGCCGATCAAACGGATGCTCTGGCTTTGCAGGCCGGTCTGGCGCAGCAGGTCGAGGCCGTAGCGCAGGCCGAAGGTGGTGCCTTCGACCACCGCACGGCACAGGTTGGCGCGGGTCAGGTTGGTCATGGTCAGGCCGTGCAGGCTGCCGGTGGCGTGGGGCAGGGCAGGCACGCGTTCGCCGTTGAGGAACGGCAGCATGCTCACGCCGTCGGCGCCGATGGGCGCCTGTTCGACCAGGGTGTTGAACGCGGCCAGGTCGAGGTCGAACAGCTCGCGTATCACCCCGGTGGCGTTGGTCAGGTTCATGGTGCAGATCAGTGGCAGCCAGCCGCCGCTGGACGAGCAGAACGTCGCGACCGACGCCTGCGGGCTGACGTTGGGCTGGTCGGCAAATGCATACACAGTGCCCGATGAACCCAGGCTCATGGTGATCACGCCGGGGGCAATGTTGCCGGTGCCGATGGCGCCCATCATGTTGTCACCGCCGCCACTGGCGACGATAGCGTTGGGGTTGATGCCCAAGCGTTCGGCGATGGCGGGCAGGATGCTGCCGACCGCCTGATCGGCCTCAATCAACGGCGGCAAGGCCTGTTCGAGGCGACCGCTCGGATCGATGTGCTTAAGCAGTGCCACGTCCCACTCACGGCTGCGCACATTGAAATAGCCGGTGCCCGAGGCATCGCCGTATTCCGCCACGGCGCGACCGGTGAGCCAATAGTTGAGGTAATCGTGGGGCAGCAGGATATGCGCGATGCGCGCGAAAATGTCCGGGTGCTGCTCGCGGGTCCAAAGCAGCTTGGACACGGTGTAGCCCGGCGCAATCGCTACGCCGAGGCGTTCCAATGAGCCGCTTTCGCCGCCGAGGTAGGCCAGCAGGCGGTCGTTCTCGGCGGCGGTTTCGGTGTCGCACCACAGTTTGGCCGGGCGCAATACCGCGCCGTGCTCGTCCAGTAGCACCAGGCCGTGCTGTTGGCCGGATACGCCGATGCCAAGGATGTCCTGACCGTCCACACCGGCTTGTTGCAGGGCGCGGTGGGTGGCTTCGGTGAAGGCGTCCAGCCATTCCTGGGTGTGCTGCTCGCGACGGCCATTGGCGCCGCTGATCAACGTGTGCGCCGCCGCGCCGAGGCCCAGCGCCTTGCCGCTGGAGGCGTCGAGGACGATGGCTTTGGTGCCCTGGGTGCCGCAGTCGATGCCGAGAAACAGGTTTTGCTGGGTCATGAGGATTTGCTCAGCAGTTTATTGTTCGAGTTGGCAATGCATTCCAATGTGGGAGGGGGCTTGCCCCCGATAGCGGTGTGCTAGTCAATGAATCAGTTAGCTGGTCCACCGCCATCGGGGGAAAGCCCCCTCCCACATTTCTAAGCCGGTTTCTTCAGGAGTTGCTGCAGTGTTTCGGTCACGCCGTTATCACGCAAGCTCACATAACACCGCTCGAACGCTGCCACAAACTCAGCCGACTTGGGAATAGCCGTACCGAAAATTTCCTCCACCCCCAACAGCCGCTTGCTGATCAACGCCTCATCACTCACCAGCCCCTGGCAAAACGCGGCACGCGGATCCGGGATCGTGTAGCGCACGCCGTTCTCATCCACACCCTTCAAATACAACGCCCACGCCGCCACCACCAGCGCCGCGCGCTCGGTCTCGCGCCCATCCGCAATCAGGCGATTGATCGTCGGCACGGTGAACTTGGGAAACTTCGACGAACCATCCGAGCACACCCGCTCCAACTGGTCGGCAATCGCCTGGTTGGAGAAGCGGTCCACCAGCGTTTGCTTGTACTCGGTCAAGTCGATACCCGGCACCGGCGCCAGGTTCGGCGTGACGTCCAGGTCCATATACGCCCGCATATACGCCACGAACACCGGATCGTTCATGGTCTCGTGCACGAACCGATAGCCCTTGAGAAAGCCCAGGTAGGTCAGGGCCAGATGGCTGCCATTGAGCAGGCCGATCTTCATCTCTTCATAGGGCGTGACGTCATGGGTGAACTGCACGCCGACTTTTTCCCAGGCCGGGCGACCGTTGACGAATGTGTCTTCCAGCACCCATTGCACAAAGGGTTCGCACACCACCGGCCAGGCATCGTCGATCGCGTGCTCGTCGTGCAGTTGCTGGCGATGGGCGGTGCTGGTCATCGGTGTGATGCGGTCGACCATGGCGTTCGGGAAGCTCACGTTGGCCTTGATCCAGTCATGCAGTTCGGCGTTGTGCAGGGCGGCGAAGGCCAGCAGTGCCTTGCGCGTCACGGCGCCGTTGTGCGGCAGGTTATCGCAGGACATCACGGTGAAGGCCGGGATGCCGTTGGCGCGGCGTTGGGTCAGGGCGGCGCAGATGAAACCGAACACGGTTTTCGGCGCGCTCGGGTGGGCCAGGTCGTGCTGGATCTGCGGCAGGTGGGCCATGAACTCGCCGTTGCTGTCGTCGATGCAGTAGCCGCCTTCGGTGATGGTCAATGACACAATACGGATGGCCGGGCTGGCGAGTTTATCGATCAGCGCCTGGGCGCCGTCTTCGGCCAGCAGCATGTCGCTGATCGAGCCGATCACGCGCACTTCGGTGTCGTCGGTATCGCCCAGTTCATACAGGGTGAACAGGTAGTCCTGGCCGGCCAGGTCGTCGCGGGCCTTGCGGTCTTCAGCGCGCAGGCCGACGCCGCAAATGCTCCAGTCCAGGCCTTCGCCGGTATTCATCAGTGCATCGGTGTAATACGCCTGGTGCGCGCGATGGAAACCGCCGACACCAATATGAGCGATGCCTTGGGTGGTGCTGGCAATGGCGTAGGCCGGCAGTTTTACTTCCGGCGCCAACTGCGTGAGGGTGTGTTTATTCAGCTTCATAACGTCATACTCGCGATATCAGGCGGCGGCGCGCAGTGGGCGGGCCACGGCCACGCCGTCGGTGTCGAACAGATGGCAGTGCGCCGGGTCCAGGTGCAGGTGCAACGTCTCGCCATACTGGCTGGCCATGTCGCCGCGAATCCGCAGGGTCAACGGTTCGCCGGTGGCGGTGATGACGTGGCAGAAGGTGTCGCTGCCCAGGCGTTCACCGACATCGGCGGTGACGGTCAGGGTGTTCTGAGCTACTGAGCCAGAGGCGTCGGCGATTTCCAGGTGCTCCGGGCGAATGCCGAGCGTGACGGCACTGCCCACGCTCAGGGTTGCGCCGCTCAAAGGCAGGCTGATGGTGGTGCCGGCGTCCAGTTGCACTTCGCAACCCTGGCCCTCGACACGGGTGACTTTGCCCTTGAGGAAGCCCATCTTCGGCGTGCCGAGAAAGCCCGCCACAAACAGGTTGGCCGGTTGGTGATACAGCTCCAGCGGCGAGCCGACCTGCTCGATACGGCCACTGTTCAACACCACCACTTTGTCGGCCAGGGTCATGGCTTCGACCTGGTCGTGGGTCACGTAGATCATGGTCGCCTGCAACTCTTTATGCAGGCGCGACAGCTCCAGGCGCATCTGCACCCGCAGGGCGGCGTCGAGGTTGGACAGCGGTTCGTCAAACAGGAAGATCTTCGGGTTGCGCACAATCGCGCGGCCGATCGCCACACGCTGACGCTGGCCGCCGGACAGTTGCTTGGGCTTACGCTCCAGCAGCGGGCCCAGCTCAAGGATGCGCGCCGCTTCGCTGACCTTGCTTTCCACCAGCTTCTTGTCGACGCCGGCCAGGTCCAGGGCAAACGACATGTTCTTGCGCACGCTCATGTGCGGGTAGAGCGCGTAGGTCTGGAACACCATCGCCAGATCACGCTTGGCCGGGGTCACTTCGGTGATGTCGCGGCCATCCAGTTCGATGGTGCCTTCGCTGACTTCCTCCAGGCCCGCGATCAGGCGCAGCAGCGTGGATTTACCGCAGCCCGACGGGCCGACGAACACCACGAATTCCTTGTCGTTCACTTCCAGGTCGATGCCTTTGATGATCGAGAAGCCTTCGAAGCCTTTTTGCAGATTCTTGATTTTCAGGTTGGCCATGATGGGCCTCCACGTACAGAATTTTTATAAGAAACCGTTACTTCACGGCGCCGAAGGACAAACCGCGCACCAGCTGTTTTTGGCTGATCCAGCCAAAGATCAGGATCGGCGCGCAGGCCAGGGTCGAAACGGCGGATAATTTGGCCCAGAACAACCCTTCGGGGCTGGAGTAGGAGGCGATCAACGCGGTCAACGGCGCAGCGGTGGATGAGGTCAAGTTCAGCGACCAGAACGCCTCGTTCCAGCACAGGATCAGCGACAGCAACACGGTGGACGCCAGGCCGCCCTTGGCGATCGGCAGCAGCACGCGGACCATTTCCTGCCACAGCGTGGCGCCATCCAGGCGGGCGGCTTCAAGGATGTCCTTGGGGATGTCCTTGAAGTAGGTGTAAACCATCCAGACCACAATCGGCAGGTTGATCAGGGTGTAGATGATGATCAGCGCAATGCGCGTGTCCAGCAGGCCGAAGCTCTTGGCCAGCAGGTAGATCGGCATCAGCACGCCCACCGGCGGCAGCATCTTGGTGGAGAGCATCCACAGCAGCGTGCCCTTGGTGCGCTGGGTCTCATAGAACGCCATGGAGTAGGCGGCCGGCACCGAGATCAGCAGGCACAGGGCGGTGGCGCTGAAGGAAATCAGCACCGAGTTCCACGCATAGCTGAAGTAGTTGCTGCGTTCGTTGATGTGCAGGTAGTTCTCCAGCGTCGGCGTGAAGATGAACTGCGGCGGCGTAGCGAATGCGTCGATTTCGGTCTTGAAGCTGGTCAGCACCATCCAGAAGATCGGGAAGAAGATCAGGATCGCGATGGCCCAGGCCAACGTGCCGAGCAACAGGCTTTGCAGGCGGCGGGATTGTTGAAGCGTCATGGCGCGGCCCTCAAGGCTTGTCAGTCAGGTTTTTGCCGATCATCCGCACCAGGATGATCGCCGCGATATTGGCGATGACCACGGCAATCAAGCCGCCGGCCGAGGCCATGCCCACGTCGAACTGCACCAGCGCCTGGTTGTAGATCAGGTAGGCGAGGTTGGTCGAGGCGTAACCGGGGCCACCGTTGGTGGTGGTGAAGATTTCGGCGAACACCGAGAGCAGGAAGATCGTCTCGATCATCACCACCACGGCAATCGGGCGGGCCAGGTGGGGCAGGGTCAGGTGCCAGAAGATCGCGATGGCGCCGGCACCGTCCAGGCGCGCGGCTTCCTTTTGTTCCTGGTCGAGGGACTGCATGGCGGTCATCAACAGCAGGATCGCAAAGGGCAGCCATTGCCACGACACAATGATGATGATCGACAGCAGCGGGTAGTGTGCCAGCCAGTCCACGGGCTCTGCGCCGAAGAACTTCCACACGGCGGCGAGAATCCCCGACACCGGGTGGAAAATCAGGTTCTTCCAGATCAGCGCGCCGACGGTGGGCATGATGAAGAACGGCGAGATCAACAACACCCGCACCAGGCCGCGACCGAAGAACTCACTGGCCTCCAGCAGGGCGCTGATCAACACGCCGAACACCACACTGATCAGCAGCACGCTGCCCACCAGCAACAGGGTATTGGTGGCGCCGGGCAGGAAGCCCGAGTCGGTGACGAAGTAGGTGAAGTTCTCCAGCCCCACGAATTGGTTTTCACCGGGGTAGAGCAGGTTGTAGCGAATCAGCGAGAAGTACAGGGTCATGCCCAGGGGCACGATCATCCACAGCAGCAGCAAGGCCACCGAGGGGCTGACGAGGAACCAGCCGGGGTTGGCCAGGCGGTTTTTGGCGGGTGTATTCATGGTATTCACGACCGGTACAGAGCAAGAATCGGAGTGCGGTCAGTGTGGGAGGGGGCTTGCCCCCGATAGCGGTGTGTCAGTCACAAAATCATCAACTGGTAGATTGCTATCGGGGGCAAGCCCCCTCCCACATTTGACTGTGGGTGGGTCTGGATTATTTGGGGTAGCCCGCCCGCTTCATTTCACGCTCGGTGGTGGTCTGCGCGGCGGCCAAGGCTTGGTCCACCGTCTGCTGGCCGGTCAGCGCGCCGGAGAAGAACTTGCCGACCTGGGTACCAATGGCCTGGAATTCAGGAATGGTCACCAACTGGATACCGATATACGGCACCGGCTTGAGCGTCGGCTTGGTCGGGTCCGCGACTTTCAGCGATTCGAGGGTCACCTTGGCAAACGGCGCGGCCTTCATGTACTCGTCGCTGTAGGTCGACTTGCGCGTGCCTGGCGGAACGTTGGCAACGCCGTCGGTCTTGGCGACCAAGGCGCCATATTCCTTGGACGTGGCCCAACTGGTGAACACCTTGGCGGCGTCCTTGGCCTTGGAACTGGTCGGAATTGCCAGGCTCCAGGAGTACAGCCACGAGGTTCCTTTGTCGGTCTTCTCGTGAGGGGCAAAGGTAAAGCCAACATGGTCAGCCACTTTGCTCTGGGTCTTGTCGGTGACGAACGAGCCGGCCACGCTGGCATCGACCCAGATGGCGCACTTGCCGCTGTTGAACAGCGCCAGGTTTTCGTTGAAACCGTTGCTGGAAGCCCCCGGCGGGCCGGATTTCTTCATGTTGTCGACGTAGAAGTTCAGCGCGTCTTTCCATTCAGGGCCGTTGAATTCAGGTTGCCACTTTTCATCGAACCAGCGCGCACCGTAGCCGTTGGCCAGGGTGGTGATCAGCGCCATGTTCTCACCCCAACCGGCTTTGCCGCGCAGGCACAGGCCGTATTGCTCTTTGCTCTTGTCGGTGAGTTTGGACGCGAATTCGCCGATCTGAGTCCAGGTCGGGTGCTCGGGCATGGTCAGCCCGGCGTCCTTGAACAGGTCGGTGCGGTAGTAGGTGATCGAGCTTTCGGCGTAGAACGGCAGGGCGTACAGCGAACCCTTGACTGACAAACCGTCACGCACTGAAGGGAATACATCGTCGAGGTCGTAGGACGCAGGCAGGTCCTTCATCGGCTCCAGCCAACCTTTGGCGCCCCAGAGTGCTGCTTCGTACATGCCGATGGTCAATACATCGAACTGCCCGCCCTGGGTAGCGATGTCGGTGGTCAGCCGCTGGCGCAACACGTTTTCTTCGAGCACCACCCAGTTCAGCTTGATCTCCGGATGCTCAGCCTCGAAGGTTTTCGAGAGCTTTTGCATGCGGATCATGTCGCTGTTGTTGACGGTGGCAATGGTCAGGGTCTGCGCGCCAAAGCTGACGGCGCTGAGGGTCATGCAGGTGGTCATGCAGGTAGAGACAAGCAGTGCTTTTGCTGTGAACTTCATCGCGCACTCCATTTCCGCGCCCAGGGGGCTACAGAAGGACAGTTATTGTTGTTGTGTCTTCCTACAGGTCGTCAGGAAGAGTGTGCGTTGATTACAGCCTTCAAATGGGGTTATGACAAATCCTTGGGCGCACTGGGACTGATACTTTTTTGCACTCGTTCACACAGCAGCTGAAACCATTAAGCCAGGTTCTGCTCAGTCAAGCGCTGCACCGCCAGGCGCCGGTAGTGGGAAGGGGTCATGCCTTTAAGCTGTTGAAAACGCCGGTTGAAGTTGGAGATGTTGTTGAAGCCCGATTCAAAGCACACATCGGTCACGGCTTTATCACCATCGGCCAACAGCTCACACGACTTGCTGATGCGCAGCCGATTGACGAATTCGATAAACGTGCGCCCGGTGGCCTGTTTAAACACCCGTGAGAAATAGGTGGGCTTCATCCCCAGGTATTCCGCAACCTCTTCAAGGGACAGCTCACGCGCGTAGTGGGCAAAGATGTAGTCCACCGCGCGGTTGGTGCGGTCGATACTGTGCTCGTCTGCCAACTGCGGTGTCGTCACCCCTGAAAGCAACTGGTAGTCCTCACACGCACTCAGCACTTCCAGCAGGATAAAGAAGTGCCCCAGGCGCGCCATGCCCTGGGCGTCTTCGATGCGCTGCATCAGGGTCATGGCCTGGGCGATGGTCTTCTTGCAGCGGAACTCGATGCCGTATTGCGCGCGCTCCAGCAACGGCGCCAGGCTCTTGAGTTCGGCGAAGATGTGGCTGCCTTGCTCGAACAGCTCATCGGTGAAGTTCACCAGCATGTCGCGCTTGGGCACCACCTCGTCTTCCTCCACCTGGCTGATCCAGTTGTGGGGCAGGTTGGGGCCGGTGAGGAACAGGCTTTCCGGGTAGAAGTTACCGATATAGTCGCCGATGAACACCTTGCCGGAACTGGCGACGATCAGGTGCAGCTCGTATTCCTTGTGAAAGTGCCAGCGCACCAGCGGGCAGGGGAAACCGTGCTGGCGATAGATGATGGACAGGCCGTTGTGGTCGTCCATCAGCTCGTAGGAAGGGTCGGTGATGCGCGTTGCTCGGGTCATGCTGCCGTCGCTTTATTGTGGTTGCTGCGTAGGATAATGCCCCCTCGCGCGCGACCTCGCCAGCGCCGCTGTTTATACCAAACGGTTTTTCGCCTCGATCCACTGGGACATGTACTGCGTACTTTTATGCGCGTGGTGGCGCAGCATGCTGCCGGTGAAGTTGTCGCGACGGTGGTCTGCGAGGTGGCGACGGCAGTGTTCCAGGCACGCCACCAGCGCCGGTCCGTGAACAGCCTGGTCGTAGCGGCGGCCCAGCAGTTGGCGCCCGTCTTCCTGGGCCTGGTTCCAGCGCTCGCGGTCCTGGTAAAGCGCTACGGCAGCGGCGGCGAGGGCCGGCGCGCTGTGTTCGATCACGCCCGGCCATGGCTGTTCATCACCCATGGCCTCGGCGCCGATGGGCGTGGTGATATTCGGTGTGCCGCAGAGCATCGCATCCGCCAGCTTGCCCTTGATGCCGGCGCCGAAACGCAGGGGCGCCAGGCAGATACGCGCGGCAGTCATCACCTGCAAGGCGTCTTCGGCCCAGTTCATCACATGAAAACCCTGCGTCGGGTTGTGTAAGGCCGTGGCCTTGGGCGGGGTGTAGGCGCCATAGATGTGCAACTGCGCCCCCGGCAATTGCTGGCGGATCAGCGGCCACAGGCTGTTTTTCATCCACATCACCGCGTCCCAGTTAGGCGCGTGGCGGAAGTTGCCGATGCTGAGAAAGTGCGCACGCTCTTCAAACGGCGCGAAGGCTGCGGTCGGCGGTTCCAGCATCAACGGGCACCAGTGGAGCAGGGCGGCCGGGACCTTGAAGTGCTCGGTGAGCAGGCGGATTTCCACGTCGGAGATCATCAGGCTGATGTCGCAACGGTAAATCGCGGCGATTTCGCGCTTGGCCAGGTCGGATTCGGCCATCAAGTGGAATTCCTCCTGCAGCGCCGGGGAAAACAGCGCGCTGAAGTCGTCGCTGTCGGGGTGGGCCTTCAGGTGATCCTTGAAGCGCTGGTGACGTGCATCGCGCAGGCTTTGCAGGTCGGAGGTTTCCAATACGCGCAGGGCGTCGGGGCAACATTTCTCGACACGCCAACCGAACTGTTCTTCCATCATGAAGCGGTCGAACAGCACGATATCCGGGGCCAGTTCGCGGATAAAATCATCGAAACTGCTGTTATTGAGCGCGATGGCGCATTCGGCGATGCCCAGCGCAGGCAAGTCGGCCTTGTGCTCGCCGAGGGTTGCGGGGCTGCTGAAGGTGATGTCCCAACCTTGCTTAAGAAAACTTTCAAGAATTTGCATCATATGCCCGCCTGCGGCCGAGGAACGCGGTTCCGGCCAGACATAACCAATGACCAGGACTTTGGTGGCAGGCTGATTCATCAATAACAGGTTCCTTGAAGGGCAGGGCGGAAGGCGCGCAATTAAACCATAACCGGCGACATGACAATTTATGTCTAGCGGTAGGTAGCCATCGCACTTTGTGGTTAACTTCCGCTTCTCGAATTCGTTTTATCAAACCCAGCATAAGGATTCTGTTCATGGCCCAAGTCACCCTTCGTGGTAACCCCGTCCAGGTTGAAGGCGAACTGCCGAAAACCGGTTCCACCGCCCCTGAGTTCAGCCTTGTCGCTGTCGACCTGTCGGAAGCTTCCCTGGAAACGTTCGCCGGTAAGCGCAAAGTACTGAACATCTTCCCAAGCGTTGATACCCCGACCTGCGCCACCTCGGTACGCAAGTTCAACGCCCAGGCCAACGACGTGAGCAACACTGTCGTGCTGTGCATCTCGTCTGACCTGCCGTTCGCCCAGAAGCGTTTCTGCGGCACCGAAGGCCTGGACAACGTGCTGAGCCTGTCGGACTTCCGCAACGCCGACTTCGCTGTTGACTACGGTGTGTCTCTCGCCGACGGCCCATTGCAAGGCCTGACCGCCCGTGCCGTTGTGGTATTGGACGAAAACAACAACGTGCTGCACAGCGAACTGGTCAGCGAAATCGGCCAGGAGCCGAACTACGAAGCAGCCCTGGCTGTTTTGAAGTAACTGTTTCGGTACGTTACTGCCGTTTTGCAGTAACACGCTTGCTGCATAATTGCGGCCTGGCCTAGTCCAGGCCGTTTTTATTTGTGCCTCAGGGGCTTAGCGAAATAGCGAGCGGACTAAGCCCAGAAGTTAAAAGTTGTAAGCCCAAGGTAAATAGCCGGTAAAGGCGCTTTTCTTAATGCGCCCCAGTGCTTATCTTTCAGCCTCCCAAAGAAGAAGCTCTCGCGCCCAATGGTTGATCAATCCATGCAATCCTCCCCCCGTAAGTCCCGCCGCTGGCTGTTTGGCCTGCTCGTGCTGCTGGTTATCGCCGGCCTGTGCTGGAAATTCTGGCCCGGCAGCCACAAGGATGGTGCCGAGCAGAAGCCTGCCGGGCATGCCGGCAAGTCGGGGATGATGCGCCCGGGTTTCGGCGGCGCCACCGGCCCGGTGCCGGTGCGCGTGGCACCGGCGGTGCTGGGGGAGTTCCCGGTCTACTACAAGGCGCTGGGCACGGTCACCGCGCTCAACACCATCAATGTGCGCAGCCGGGTGGGCGGCGAGCTGGTGAAGATCGCCTTTGAAGAGGGCCAGATGGTCAAGGCCGGTGACCTGCTCGCCGAGATCGACCCGCGCAGCTACCAGAATGCTCTGCTCCAGGCCCAGGGCACGTTGATGCAGAACCAGGCCCAGCTGAAAAACGCCCAGGTCGACGTCCAGCGTTATCGCGACCTTTACGCCCAGGACAGTATCGCCAAGCAGACCCTCGACACCGCCGAAGCGCTGGTGCTGCAATACCAGGGCACGGTCAAGACCAACCAGGGCGCGGTGGATGACGCCAAGCTCAACCTCGAATTCACCAAGATCCGCGCACCGATCAGTGGCCGCGTGGGCCTGCGCCAGGTGGACGTGGGCAACCTGGTGGCGGCCAACGACACCACCTTCCTCGCGGTGATCACCCAGACCCAGCCGATCAGCGTGGCCTTCACCCTGCCGGAGAACACCCTGGAAACCGTGCTCGCCCGCTACCACGCCGGCAATAAGCTGCCCGTGGAAGCCTGGGACCGTGGCGACGTGAAAAAACAGGCCACTGGCGTGCTGCAGAGCCTGGACAACCAGATCGACGTCACCACCGGCACCCTGAAATTCAAGGCCCGTTTCGATAACAAGGACCAGGCGCTGTTCCCGAACCAGTTCGTCAATGTGCACCTGCTGGCCGACACCCTGCACGACGTGGTGCTGGCACCCTCGGCGGCGATCCAGTTCGGCAACACCGGCACCTTCGTCTACGTGCTCGACGGTGACAAGAAGGTCAAGGTGCAACCGCTGGTGGTGGGAGACACCGACGGCGACAACACCGTGATCAAAGAGGGCCTCAAGGCTGGCGATCGGGTGGTGCTGGAAGGCACCGACCGCCTCAAGGACGGCAGCGAGATCGAAGTGGTCAACGACAGCAGCGAAGTGCCGACCACCCCGACCGAACACCTGCAAGGCAAGCCTGCGGCTAAAGGGGAGACCGGCAGCACCGCCGGCAAGGCGCAAAAGGTCGGTTCATGAACCTGTCGCGGCTGTTTATCCTTCGCCCGGTCGCCACCACGCTGAGCATGCTGGCCATTGTCCTGGCCGGCATCATTTCGTACCGCCTGCTGCCGGTATCGGCCTTGCCCCAGGTGGATTACCCGACCATCCGGGTGATGACCCTGTACCCCGGCGCCAGCCCGGATGTGATGACCAGTGCGGTCACCGCGCCGCTGGAACGCCAATTCGGGCAAATGCCTGGCCTCACGCAGATGGCGTCCACCAGCTCCGGCGGCGCGTCGGTGCTGACCCTGCGTTTCAACCTCGACATCAATATGGATGTCGCCGAGCAGCAGGTGCAGGCTGCGATCAACGCTGCCACCAACCTGCTGCCCAAGGACCTGCCGGCGCCGCCGGTGTACAACAAGGTCAACCCGGCGGACACCCCGGTGCTGACCTTGGCAATCACCTCCAAGACCATGCTGCTGCCCAAGCTCAATGACCTGGTCGATACGCGCATGGCGCAGAAAATCGCGCAGATCAGCGGCGTCGGCATGGTCAGCATCGCCGGCGGCCAGCGCCAGGCCGTGCGCATCAAGGTCAACCCCGAGGCCCTGGCGGCCAACGGCCTGAACCTGTCGGACGTGCGCACCCTGATCGCCGCCTCCAACGTCAACCAGCCCAAGGGCAACTTCGACGGCCCGACGCGGGTGTCGATGCTCGACGCCAACGACCAGTTGGTGTCGCCCCAGCAATACGCCGAATTGATCCTGGCCTACAACAATGGCGCGCCGCTGCGCCTTAAAGACGTGGCACAGATCGTCGACGGTGCCGAAAACGAACGCCTCGCTGCCTGGGCCAACGAAAACCAGGCCGTGCTGCTGAATATCCAGCGCCAGCCGGGGGCCAACGTGATCGAGGTGGTGGACCGTATCAAGGCATTGCTGCCGAGCATTACCGACAACTTGCCGGCCGGCCTCGACGTGACGGTGCTCACCGACCGCACCCAGACCATCCGCGCCTCGGTAAAAGACGTGCAGCACGAATTGCTCATCGCCATTGCCCTGGTGGTGATGGTGACCTTCCTGTTCCTGCGTCGGGTCAGCGCCACGATCATTCCCTCGATTGCCGTGCCGCTGTCGCTGGTGGGCACCTTTGGCGTGATGTACCTGGCGGGTTTCTCCATCAATAACCTGACGCTGATGGCCCTGACCATCGCCACCGGGTTTGTGGTGGACGACGCCATCGTGATGCTGGAGAACATCTCCCGTTACATCGAAGAAGGCGAAACGCCGCTGGCCGCCGCGCTCAAGGGCGCCAAGCAGATCGGCTTCACCCTGATTTCCCTGACGCTGTCGCTGATCGCGGTGCTGATCCCGCTGTTGTTCATGGCTGACGTCGTGGGGCGGCTGTTCCGCGAATTCGCCATCACCCTGGCGGTGGCGATCCTGATCTCCCTGGTGGTGTCCCTGACCCTCACGCCGATGATGTGCGCGCGGTTGCTCAAGCGTGAACCCAAGATCGAGGAGCAGAGCCGCTTCTACAAGGCCAGCGGCGCCTGGATCGATTGGCTGATCGCGCGTTACGGGAGCATGTTGCAGTGGGTGCTCAAGCACCAGCCGCTGACCCTGCTGGTTGCCATTGCCACGCTGGGCCTGACCGTATGCCTGTACCTGGTGGTGCCCAAGGGCTTCTTCCCGGTGCAGGACACCGGGGTGATCCAGGGCATTTCCGAAGCGCCGCAGTCGATTTCGTTCGCGGCCATGAGCCAGCGCCAGCAACAGTTGGCCAAGATCATCCTGGCCGACCCGGCGGTGGAAAGCCTGTCGTCCTATATTGGCGTGGATGGCGATAACGCCACCCTCAACAGCGGACGCTTGCTGATCAACCTCAAGGCCCACGGCCAGCGTGACCTGAGCGCAGCCCAGGTGATCACCCGCCTGCAGCCGGAAATCGACAAGCTGGTGGGCATCCGCCTGTTCATGCAGCCGGTGCAGGACCTGACCATCGAAGACCGCGTCAGTCGCACCCAGTACCAATTCAGCATGTCCTCGCCGGATGCCGAGCTGCTGGCGCTGTGGAGCGACAAGCTGGTCCACGCGTTGAGCCAGTTGCCCGAACTCACCGACGTGGCCAGCGATCTGCAGGACAAGGGCCTGCAGGTGTATTTGGTGATCGACCGCGATGCCGCCTCGCGGCTGGGCGTGAGCGTATCGACCATCACCGACGCGCTGTACGACGCCTTCGGCCAGCGGCAGATCTCCACCATCTACACCCAGGCCAGCCAGTACCGCGTGGTATTGCAGGCCCAATCCGGCGAAACCCTGGGGCCCGAGGCGCTGAACCAGATCCATGTGAAGACCACCGACGGCGGCCAGGTGCGCTTGTCCAGCCTGGCCCATGTGGAACAGCGCCAGGCCCAGTTGGCGATTGCGCACATCGGCCAGTTCCCGGCGGTGATGATGTCGTTCAACCTGGCCCCCGGCGTTGCGCTGGGCAAAGGCGTGGAGCTGATCAACCAGACCCAGAAAGACATCGGCATGCCGGTGGGCGTGCAGACCCAGTTCCAGGGCGCGGCCCAGGCGTTCGAGGCGTCGCTGTCGAGCACCTTGCTGCTGATCCTGGCGGCGGTGGTCACCATGTACATCGTGCTGGGTGTGCTCTACGAGAGCTATATCCACCCGATCACCATTCTCTCGACCTTGCCTTCGGCGGCGGTGGGGGCATTGCTGGCCCTGCTGCTCAGTGGCAATGACCTGGGCATGATCGCGATCATCGGCATCATTCTGCTGATCGGTATCGTCAAGAAGAACGCGATCATGATGATCGACTTCGCCCTCGACGCCGAACGCAACCAGGGCCTCGACCCGCAGACCGCCATCTACCAGGCGGCGCTGCTGCGTTTCCGGCCGATCCTGATGACCACCCTGGCGGCGCTGTTTGGTGCGGTGCCCTTGATGTTGGCCACCGGTTCCGGCGCGGAATTGCGCCAACCGCTGGGTTTGGTGATGGTCGGCGGCTTGCTGGTAAGCCAGGTGTTGACGCTGTTCACCACCCCGGTGATCTACCTGTACTTCGACCGTCTCGGCCGCCGCTGGCGCAAAGAGCCGCAAAGCCAGGAGCCGGTTGAGTCATGAACCTGTCCGGACCTTTCATCCGTCGGCCGGTAGCGACCATGCTGCTGAGCCTGGCGATCATGTTGTTGGGCGGTGTCAGCTTCAACCTGCTGCCGGTGTCGCCGCTGCCGCAGATCGACTTCCCGGTGATCGTGGTGTCGGCCAGCTTGCCCGGCGCCAGCCCCGAGGTGATGGCGTCTACCGTGGCCACGCCGCTGGAGCGCTCGTTCGGCGCGATTGCCGGCATTACCACCATGAGCAGTTCGTCGAGCCAGGGTTCCACCCGGGTGATCCTCGCGTTCGATTCCGACCGCGATATCAACGGCGCGGCGCGGGAGGTGCAAGCGGCGATCAACGCCTCGCGCAACCTGCTGCCCAGCGGTATGCGCAGCATGCCCACGTACAAGAAGATCAACCCGTCCCAGGCGCCGATCATGGTGCTGTCGCTCACCTCGGACGTGCTGCAGAAAGGCCAGCTGTACGACCTGGCCTCGACCATCCTCTCGCAAAGCCTGTCCCAGGTGCCGGGTGTAGGCGAAGTGCAGATCGGCGGCAGCTCCCTGCCGGCGGTGCGCATCGAGCTGGAGCCCAAGGCGCTCGATCAGTACGGCGTGGCCCTCGACGATGTACGCAACACCATCGCCAACGCCAACCAGCGGCGGCCCAAAGGCTCCCTGGAAGACAGCCAGCGTAACTGGCAGATCCAGGCCAACGACCAGCTGGAGAAAGCCAAGGACTACGAGCCGCTGCTGATTCGCTACCAGAACGGCGCAGCCCTGCGCCTGGGGGATGTCGCCAAGATCAGCGACGGCGTGGAAGACCGCTACAACAGTGGCTTCTTCAACAATGACTCGGCGGTGCTGCTGGTGATTAACCGCCAGTCCGGTGCCAACATCATCGAGACCGTCCGCCAGATCAAGGCACAACTGCCCGCGTTGCAGGCGGTGCTGCCGTCCAGCGTCAAGCTCAGCCTGGCGATGGACCGCTCGCCGGTGATCACCGCCACCTTGCACGAAGCCGAGATGACCCTGTTGATCGCGGTGGGGCTGGTGATCCTGGTGGTGTACCTGTTCCTGGGAAACTTCCGCGCTTCGTTGATCCCGACCCTGGCGGTGCCGGTGTCGCTGGTGGGCACGTTCGCGATCATGTACCTCTACGGTTTCTCGCTGAACAACTTCTCGCTGATGGCGCTGATCCTGGCCACCGGCCTGGTGGTGGACGATGCCATCGTGGTGCTGGAGAACATTTCCCGGCACATCGACGAAGGCGTGCCGCCGATGAAAGCGGCGTACCTTGGGGCCGAGGAAGTCGGCTTTACCCTGTTGTCGATGAACGTGTCGCTGGTGGCGGTGTTCCTGTCCATCCTGTTCATGGGCGGGATTGTCACCAACCTGTTTCGCGAGTTTTCCATCACCTTGTCGGCGGCGATCATTGTGTCGCTGATCGTCTCGTTGACCCTCACGCCGATGCTCTGCGCGCGCTGGCTCAAGCCACATGTCAAAGACCGGATGACCGGTTTGCAGCGCTGGAGCCAGAAGATCAACGACCGTATGGTCGCCGGCTACGCCACCAGCCTGGACTGGGTGCTGCGCCATCGTCGCCTGACCCTGCTCAGCCTGTTGCTGACCATTGGTATGAACGTGGCGTTGTACGTGGTGGTGCCGAAAACCTTCATGCCCCAGCAGGACACCGGCCAGTTGATCGGTTTTGTGCGCGGTGATGACGGGCTGTCGTTCAGCGTGATGCAGCCGAAGATGGAGACCTTTCGCCAGGCGGTGCTCAAGGACCCGGCGGTGCTCAGCGTGGCCGGCTTCATCGGAGGCAACAACGGCACTAACAACGCGGTGATGCTGGTACGCCTGAAGCCTATCAGCGAACGCAAGATTTCCGCCCAGGCGGTGATCGAGCGCCTGCGCAAGGACGTGCCGCTGGTGCCGGGCGGTCGTCTGTTCCTGATGGCCGACCAGGACCTGCAATTCGGTGGCAGCCGCGACCAAACCAGCGCGCAGTATTCCTACATCCTGCAAAGCGGCGACCTCGCGGCACTGCGCCTGTGGTACCCGAAAGTGGTCGCGGCCTTGCGTGAGCTGCCGGAGCTCACCGCCATCGACGCCCGCGAAGGCCGGGGTGCGGCGCAGGTCACGCTGATCGTCGACCGCGACCAGGCGAAGCGCCTGGGCATCGACATGGACATGGTCACGGCGGTGCTTAACAACGCCTACAGCCAGCGGCAGATTTCCACCATTTACGACAGCCTCAACCAGTACCAAGTGGTGATGGAGGTCAATCCCAAGTACGCCCAGGACCCGATCACCCTCAACCAGATGCAGGTGATTACTTCCACGGGTGCACGGGTGCCGTTGTCGACCATTGCCCACTATGAGAACAGCCTGGCCGATGACCGCGTCAGCCACGAAGGCCAGTTCGCCTCGGAAAACATTGCCTTCGACATGGCGCCCGGTGTGACGGTGGAGCAGGGCACGGCCGCCATCGAGCGGGCGATTGCCAAAGTCGGGTTGCCGGAAGACGTGATCGCCAAGATGGCCGGCACCGCCGATGCCTTCGCGGCCACGCAGAAGGGCCAGCCGTTCATGATCCTCGGCGCGCTGGTGGCGGTGTACCTGGTGCTGGGCATTCTGTATGAAAGCTACATTCACCCGCTGACGATTCTCTCGACCCTGCCGTCGGCGGGGGTCGGCGCCATGCTCGCGATTTACCTGACAGGGGGCGAGTTCAGCCTGATTTCCTTGCTGGGCCTGTTTCTGTTGATCGGGGTGGTGAAAAAGAACGCGATCCTGATGATCGACTTGGCGTTGCAGTTGGAGCGCAACGACGGCCTGGGCCCGCTGGAATCGATCCGCAGCGCCTGCCTGTTGCGTTTGCGCCCGATCCTGATGACCACCCTGGCGGCCATCCTCGGCGCCTTGCCTTTGCTGCTGGGCACGGGTGATGGCGCGGAAATGCGTCGCCCCCTGGGCCTGACCATTATCGGCGGCCTGGTGTTCAGCCAGGTCCTGACCCTTTACACCACCCCGGTGGTTTACCTTTATCTCGACCGCGCGCGCCATCGCTTCAACGCCTGGCGCGGCGTGCGGACCGATGCTGCCCTGGACACTGCGCTATGACCGATCCAATCAACGCCCCCGTAGGCACCGGTATCCTGTGGAGAGGGAGCTTGCTCCCGTTGGGCGGCGCAGCAGCCCCCAAAATGCTGGGGAGCGCTTCGCACTCCAGCGGGAGCAAGCTCCCTCGCCACAATACGGGTGCCAAACTGTTGGTGATGGTGCTGTGTGGCGTGTTGCTCAGCGCCTGCGCCATCGGCCCTGACTACAAGCGTCCTGACGTCATCGAACCGGCCCAATTCAAGGAAGCCCAGGGCTGGCGCCAGGCTACCCCAAGTGACTCCCTGGCCCGTGGCGCCTGGTGGGAATTGTACGGCGACCGCCAGCTCAATGACCTGGTGCTGCGCCTGAACACCTCCAACCAGACCGTGGCCCAGGCCGAGGCCCGTTTCCGCCAGGCCCAGGCCCTGGTGCGCAGCTCCCGCGGGGCGTTTTACCCCAGCGTCGACCTGAGCGTCGGGAAAACCCGTGCCAGCCAGGGCACCGGCAGCAGCAGCGCCAGCCTCAGCAGTTCAAGCAGCGGCATCCGTGACACCCTCAACGCGCAATTGGGCGTGAGCTGGGAGGCGGACATCTGGGGCAAGCTGCGCCGTGGCCTGGAAGCCAACGAGGCCAGCGCCGAAGCCAGCTCGGCAGACCTGGCGGCAATGCGCCTGAGCCAGCAGTCGGAACTGGTGCAAAGCTACCTGCAACTGCGCGTCATGGATGAACAGACACGTTTGCTGCAAGCCACCCTGGAGACCTACCAGCGCTCCCTGCAAATGACCGAAAACCAATACCGCGCCGGTGTGTCCGGCAAGGAGGCGGTGGCCCAGGCGCAAACCCAACTGAAGACTACCCAGGCCAGCCTGATCGACCTGATCTGGCAGCGTGCCCAACTGGAAAACGCGATTGCCGTGCTGATCGGCGAGGCGCCGGCCAACTTCAACCTGGCGGTGAGCAAAGACATCCCGGCGCTGCCGCAGATTCCAGTGAGCCTGCCCTCGCAACTGCTGGAGCGCCGCCCGGACATCGCCTCGGCCGAGCGCTCAGTGATCGCCGCCAACGCCAATATCGGCGTAGCCAAGGCCGCCTACTACCCGGACCTGAGCCTGAGCCTGGCCGGTGGTTACTCCAGCAGCACCTACGCCGACTGGATCAGTCTGCCGAACCGCTTCTGGTCGGTAGGGCCGAAGTTGGCCATGACCCTGTTCGACGGTGGCCAGCGTTCGGCGGAAGTCGACCGTACCGTGGCCTCCTATGACGAGACCGTGGCCAAATACCGCCAGACCGTACTGGATGGTTTCCGCGAAGTGGAAAACTACATGGTGCAACTCAAGGTGCTGGAAGACGAGGCGGTGGTCAGCAACGAAGCGCTGGAGGCCGCACGCGAGTCGCTGCGCCTGACCCAGAACCAGTACAAGGCCGGCCTGATTGCCTACCTGGATGTGGTCACCGTACAAGCCACTGCCCTGAGCAACGAACGCACGGTGCTGACCTTGCTGCAGACACGCCTGGTGGCGAGCGTGCAACTGATCGCGGCATTGGGCGGTGGTTGGGACGGGCAGACGCCAATCGCCGACAAGAATTAAAGATGAACGCGATCCAATGTGGGAGCAACCGCGCGCCCACATTTTGAACTCAGCCAGCCCTGGTATTTGAGTCGTTACTGAGCCATATGATTGGCGTCAAAAAGCCACTAATGGCCCTCTGATAATTAATCAAGTACTCAAGAATTATTCTCGCTACAATCGCCCGCTTTGCCACTTGGTACGGGCGTCTCAGGCCCGTTGCGCACGAGAAGTCCCATGCTCATCGGTAGTTATTCACCCTCACTGGTCGTGATTTCGCTGTTCGTCGCGATCCTGGCTTCCTACACCGCGCTCGACCTTTCCGGCCGGATCGCCACCGCCAAGGGACGCGGTGTCTATTTATGGATAACCGGCGGCGCCATGGCGATGGGCGTGGGCGTGTGGTCGATGCACTTCATCGGCATGCTGGCGTTGCGTTTGCCGTTTGCCCTGGGGTTCGACGTAGGCATCACTGCGTTGTCGTTGTTGATTGCGGTGTTGTCCAGCGGCTTTGCCTTGTGGCTGGTCAGCCAGCCGCGCTTACCGGCCTGGCAGCTGGCATTGGGCGCGCTGATCATGGGCACCGGCATTGCCAGCATGCATTACACCGGCATGGCCGCGATGCGGATGACGCCGGGTATCGACTACGACCCCGCCTTATTCGGCGCTTCGCTGCTGATCGCGGTCGCGGCGTCCGGCGCTGCGCTGTGGATCGCCTATAACCTGCGGCGCAATACCCCGTACGTACGCCTCGCGCGCGGTGGGGCGGCGGTGGTGATGGGTTTTGCCATCGTCGGCATGCATTACACCGGCATGGCGGCGGCACGGTTTGCCGATGAGAGTTTCTGCGGTGCTGCGCTGAACGGCCTGAGCGGCAAGGGCTTGGATAATCTGGTGCTGGTGACGACCCTGGCGGTGCTGGCCATCGCTTTGCTGACGTCGTTGCTCGATGCGCGTCTGGAAGCCCGCACTGCGGTGCTTGCCGACTCCCTGACCCAAGCCAACCAAGAGCTGACCCACCTGGCCCTGCACGACATGCTCACCGGTCTGCCCAACCGCACTTTGCTCGCTGACCGTATTCAGCAAGCCATGCAGGCGGTGAAGGAGCAGGGTGGCTGCTTCGCACTGATGTTTATTGACCTGGATGGCTTTAAGCCGGTCAACGATGCCTTCGGCCATCATATGGGTGACCAGTTGCTGAGCGAAGTTGGGTTGCGCCTGCGCGAAGACCTGCGCAGCCAGGACACCCTGGCACGCATCGGCGGCGATGAGTTTGTGTTGCTGGTGCAACTGACCCAGCCGGACGATGCCCTCGGCCTCGCCGAACGCCAGGTGGTGCTGATCAACCGCGCCTTCCGGGTGGCCGAGCATGAGTTGAAGATCTCCGCCAGTGTCGGCATCGCCATGTTCCCCGGCAATGGCAATAGCCCCCAGGAGCTGTTGATGAACGCCGACGCCGCGATGTACCACGCCAAGGGCATGGGCAAGAACGGCTACAGCTTCTTTGATGCGTCGATGAACACCAATGCGCGCAAACAATTGCAGTTGTTGCAGGACTTGCGCAACGCGGTGGAACAGCAGCAGTTCCGCCTGTACTACCAGCCCAAGTTCGATGCGCTCAGCGGTATCCCGGTGGGTGCCGAAGCGCTGCTGCGCTGGGAGCATCCGCAGCAGGGCCTGCTGCTGCCGGCGACGTTTATCGAAATGGCGGAAAAGACCGGGCTGATCATTCCCATCGGCGAATGGGTGCTTAACGAAGCCTGTCGTCAAATGAGCCTGTGGTATGCAGAAGGTTACGAACACTGGCGCATCGCCGTGAACCTGTCCGCGTTGCAGTTCTGCCACGTAGGGCTGGTCAAAAGCGTGGCGGCGGCCCTGGAACGTCACCAGTTGCCGGCCAACAGCCTGACCCTGGAAATCACCGAAACCACGGCCATGAGCGATGCCGATGCGAGCATGACTGTGTTGCAGCAGTTGTCGGACATGGGTGTCGATTTGTCCATCGATGACTTTGGCACCGGCTACTCCAGCCTGATGTACCTCAAGCGTCTTCCGGCCAATGAGCTGAAGATCGACCGCGGTTTTGTGCGCGACCTGGAGCACGACAGCGACGACGCCGCCATCGTTTCGGCCATCGTTGCCCTTGGCCAGGCCTTGGGGTTGCGGATTGTTGCCGAAGGCGTGGAAACCGATGTGCAGCAGAGTTTCCTGACGCGGCTGGGGTGTAACTCCCTGCAAGGTTACCTGTTAGGCCACCCGCTGCCGGCTGACGTTTTCATGGCCGATATCGTGCGCGCCGAAAACGCCGTAGCGCCTGACAAAAGCCGTGCGTGACGGGTATTCTTGGATCCGACCCTAAACACCAGGTTGAATCAGGAGACCGCACGCATGGACAAAGTCCTCATCATCACCGGGGGCAGTCGTGGGATTGGCGCCGAGACGGCATTGCTGGCCGCTCACCAGGGCTATCGCATCTGCATCAACTACCAGTCCGACGAAGAAGCGGCTCACCGCGTGCTTGAGCAAGTGCGTGCGTTGGGCGCCCAGGCCATTGCGGTGCGGGCGGATGTGAGCATCGAGGATGAAGTGATCGCGCTGTTCAATCGCGTCGACAGCGAACTGGGCCGGGTCACCGCGCTGGTCAACAATGCCGGCACGGTGGGGCATAAATCCCGCGTTGATGAGATGTCCGAGTTTCGCATCCTGAAAGTCATGAAGACCAACGTGCTCGGGCCGATCCTGTGCGCCAAGCACGCGGTGCTGCGCATGTCGCCCAAGCATGGCGGGCAGGGTGGCAGCATCGTCAACGTCTCGTCGGTGGCCTCGCGCCTGGGCTCGCCGGGCGAGTATGTCGACTATGCGGCGTCAAAAGGCGCGCTCGATACCTTCACCCTGGGGTTGTCGAAAGAAGTCGCCGGCGAGGGCATTCGCGTCAACGCGGTGCGCCCCGGCTATATCTACACCGACTTCCATGCCCTG
This sequence comes from Pseudomonas sp. A39, assembly GCF_058145955.1. NCBI lineage: Bacteria > Pseudomonadati > Pseudomonadota > Gammaproteobacteria > Pseudomonadales > Pseudomonadaceae > Pseudomonas > Pseudomonas sp. A39. Next base: position 29,862 of record NZ_JBYVMD010000015.1, on the reverse strand, counting down.
AGCGGCGACCCGGACCGCGTCAGCAAGCTTGAGTCCGGCATTCCCATGGCCCGAGGCGGGCGCCCGGATGAAGTGGCGGAAGCGATTATCTGGTTACTGTCGGATAAGGCCTCGTATGCCACCGGCACGTTTTTGGACCTGGGGGGCGGTCGTTGACCGACTGACGCTATCGCGGGCAAGCCCGTCTCCCACGTGGAATGCGTACCCTGTGGGAGCCGGGCTTGCCCGCGATGGCGCCAGTGCAGGCGACCCTTGGCTCAGAACGACCGCACAATCCGCCCCAATGTTTCCATGGCCTTTTCCGACGCCTCGGTCCACGGGCTGCCATAGTTCAGGCGAATGCAGTTGCGAAAGCGCTGGGTCGCCGAGAAGATCGGCCCCGGCGCAATGCTGATGCCTTGCGCCAGCGCCATCTGGAACAACTTCAATGAATCCGTCTGCTCCGGCAGCTCCAGCCACAGGAAGTACCCGCCGGCCGGCTGGCTGACGCGGGTCTGCGCCGGGAAGTAGCGCGCGATGGCGGCCAGCATGGCGCTTTGCTGTTCTTCCAAGGCATAGCGCAATTTGCGCAGGTGCCGGTCATAGCCACCGTGCTGCAGATAATCGGCAATCGCCGCCTGGGCCGGCATTGACGGGCACAACGAGGTCATCAATTTCAGCCGTTCGACCTTCTGCGCAAAGCGCCCGGCCGCGGCCCAGCCCACCCGGTAACCGGGTGCGAGGCTTTTGGCGAACGAGCCGCAATGCATCACCAGGCCTTCGGTGTCGAAGGCCTTGGCCGGTTTTGGCGCCTGTTGCCCGTAATACAGCTCGGCGTACACGTCGTCTTCGATCAGCGGCACTTGATGGCCCCGCAGCAGCTCCACCAATGCCTGTTTCTTGGCTTCCGGCAGGGTCGCGCCCATGGGGTTCTGGAAGCTGGTCATGGTCCAGCAGGCCTTGATCGGATAGCGCTCCAGCGTCTGTGCCAGGGCGTTGAGGTCGATGCCATCGCGCGGGTGCACGGGAATTTCCACCGCCTTGAGTTTCAAGCGTTCCAGTACTTGCAGGCAGGCATAGAACGCCGGGGCTTCGATGGCCACCAGATCACCGGGTTCAGTGACGGCTTGCAGGCACAGGTTCAAGGCCTCCAGCGCGCCATTGGTGATCAGCAGTTCCTCCATGGGCAGCATCAGGCCCCCGACCATGTACCGCAGGGCGATTTGCCTGCGCAGTTGCGGGTTGCCCGGCGACATGTCGGTGACCACCAGGCGCGGGTCCATCTCACGGCTGGCGCTGGCCAAGGAACGGGCCAGGCGCGGCAACGGGAATAGCATCGGGCTGGGGAACGCCGAACCGAAAGGCACGGTGTTCGGGTCTTTGATCGAGTCGAGCACCGAGAACACCAGCTCGCTGACATCCACCTCGGTGGACTCATGCACCTGTTCGCTCACCTCCGGCTCGGAAAACGGGCTGGGCGCATGGGTGTTGACGAAGTAGCCGGAGCGCGGCCGCGCGCGGATCAGGCCACGGCGCTCCAGCAGGTAGTAGGCCTGGAACACCGTGGACGGGCTGATGCCGTAAGTCTGGCTGGCATAGCGCACCGAAGGCACCCGCTGGCCGGGGCCGAGCACGCCGGTGCGGATCAGTTCAGCGATGTCGTCGGCGAATTTTTCGTAGCGTTTCATGGGGCCTAATCACTTTCTTAAATTGTACGCAGGGCTAAATGGGGGGAGCTGGCTCGCCTGACGGACCTCAGCGGTTCAGCGGCGCCACGAAGCGACTCTCGGCAGCACTGTAGATCCACGGCTCATCCACATCCGAGACCTTGAAGCGCAAGGTCTGCGAACTGCTCGCCGCTTTATCCGCCAACAACGCCACCGACACCGGCACATCGCTGATTTCCCCCGCTGCCAGGCTGATCTCAGTCTTGCCTTGCAACTGGAAGCCGTCGGCGTCCACTAACGCCAGGCGGTAATCCTGGCGCTGCTGGGTCTTGTTGATCACCTTGAGGCTGTAGATGTTTTCGATCTGGCCCTGAGCGTTCTCGCGGAACAGGCCACGGTCCTTGGTCACGTCCAGCGACACCATCGGCCGTTCCACCAGCGCCACCACCAACGCCGCGATCATCACCAGCAGTACGGCACTGTAGCCGATCAGGCGTGGCCGTAGCAGGTGGGTCTTGCCGCCTTGCAGTTGATGTTCGCTGGTGTAGCTCACCAGGCCGCGCGGGTAGCCCATTTTGTCCATGATCGAATCGCAGGCGTCGATGCACGCCGCGCAGCCGATGCACTCCATTTGCAGGCCGTCGCGGATGTCGATACCGGTAGGGCACACCTGCACGCACAGTTGGCAGTCGATGCAATCGCCGAGGCCGACATCGGTGGGTTTGACTTCACGCTTGCGCGGGCCACGGTGTTCGCCGCGCGCCACGTCGTAAGAAATGGTCAAGGTGTCTTTGTCGAACATGACGCTCTGGAACCGCGCATACGGGCACATGTGCATGCACACCGCTTCACGCAGCCAGCCGGCGTTGAGGTAGGTGGCACCGGTGAAAAACAGCACCCAGAACAGGCTGACGCCGCCCATTTGCCAGCTCAGCAGTTCGGCGGCCAGGGGGCGGATCGGCGTGAAATAGCCGACAAACGTCAGCCCTGTCAGCACGCTGATACCCAGCCACAACGTGTGTTTGGCCGAGCGCCGCGCCAGTTTGTTCAGGCTCCAGGGCGCTGCGTGCAGCTTGATACGCTGGTTGCGCTCGCCCTCGGTGACTTTTTCGCACCACATGAACAGCCAGGTAAACGCGCTTTGCGGGCAGGTGTAGCCGCACCACACACGGCCGGCAAACACCGTGATCGCAAACAGGCCAAACGCGCAGATGATCAGCAGCGCCGAGAGCAGGATGAAGTCCTGGGGCCAGAACGTCGCGCCAAAGATGTGGAATTTGCTTTCAGCCAAGTCCCATAGCACCGCTTGCCGGCCGCCCCAGTTCAGCCACACGGTGCCGAAAAACGCCAGGAACAGAACGCCTGCACCGGCCACGCGCAAGGTGCGGAACAGGCCGGTGAAACTGCGGGTATGAATCAGATTGTCGCTGGATTTGGCCTTCACCTTCTTTGGGTGCAAGGGCTCAAAGGTGTCCACGGTGGGGATTCTATCGCTCATGGTCGTTCGCTCATCAGCCTCCATCAGGCGGACGAACTATGCGCGTGGGGCTGTGTGCATAACAGACTCAGGTAGGGCGATAAAAAGCGGATCAGATGACAGGGGTGCAAGGGCCTGCGTCAATGTGCTGCACCCCATGGCGCCTGGGGTGCAGCAGTGTCTGGGGGGGAACTGATACAGATCAATTAAATCAGCGAACCAGGTTCGTCGGCCTTTACATGCTGGCGCCCATCGTGCGCCCCGGCGACCGTCAAGGCGTCGGCCTCGGCTTCGGTGATGTAGATGCGCTCGGCGGCCAATTCGACGTAGGACATGGATTTTTCAGTGTCGGTCACGATATTGACTCGGGTCGCCGGCACGCTCTGTTCCTGGCCATTGTCATCGAGCATGAAGTAACACAGCTGGTTTTCGATACGTAGGGACATGCCGTTCTCCTTATTCGTGAGCTATGTAATGCGTGGGCTATGTAAGGTTAGGGGCCGCCGATGTGCAGGGGTTCCAGGCAACTGACTGGCGGTCGCTGCTGTCCATCCTTTACCAACAATGACAAAGGACGGCATCCATGGACGCCTGGTGGCATGAAGTGTGGCAAACCCTGCAGTCCGAATTCGCCGATATCGGTGACGCGAAGCAGCTCACCCAGATCACGGTGCGCCTGCTGATTGCCGCGATCCTGGGCGGCATTCTGGGGTTTGAACGCGAGAGCAAGGGCAAGGCCGCCGGGGTGCGCACGCATATGCTGGTGGCCTTGGGGGCGGCACTGTTCGTGATGGTGCCGCAGATGTCCGGTAATCAGGCGGATGCCATGAGCCGGGTGGTGCAGGGCGTGATTGCCGGGATCGGCTTCCTGGGTGCCGGTACCATCATCAAGGGCAAGGATGATGAGGAAGGCCATGTCAAAGGCCTGACCACCGCAGCCGGTTTGTGGATGACCGCTGCGATTGGGGTCTCGGCCGGGTTGGGCCGGGAATCGACAGCGGTACTGAGTACGTTGCTGGCCTTGGCGGTGTTCAGCGTGATGCCAAAAATCGTCAAGCGCTTTGAGAAGGACTGACGATCACCGGTGGCATGGTCGTCGGCGGTTCTTCAACCGGCGGCGGCTCATTCTCCGGCGGTTCCTTTTCCGGAATCGGTGCGGGCTCGGTGGGCGGCAGGGTGGGGTTGTCGATATTCGGGTCGGGTGTTTCAGCCGGGATCGGGATATTCATCGGTGTGGCCTCCTTTGTGCTTTGCTCTACCGGTGGACAGTGGGCCGGGCGAATTGATTCCCCGCTCAATGGCGACACATCCACCTGAACTTTTATCGACGGCACAGGTTCGGACCTATTACGGCCGTGCTCAGGGAGAGCTCGGCCGCCTGAAGAATTCGGATCAAGCAAAGAGCGTCCACAGGGCGTAAGGGGAAGATGCTCGATGACTGCTGAAACACAGGTTCCAGGCACGTCCATATTGCCGCTGTCCCAGGCGCTGTTGCTGCCCAGGATCGCCATCGAAAGCACCACTCCCGTGATTGACGGCGGCGAATTCGCCGTCAAGGCCGTGGTCGGCCAACGGGTCAACGTCACCAGCAAAGTGTTTGCCGACGGCCATGACAAGCTCGCCGTGCTGATCCGCTGGCGCCCGCTGCAGGATGAAAGCTGGCACAGCGTCGTGATGACCGATGTGGGCAACAATGGCTGGGAAGGCGCGTTTACCGTCACCCAGCAGGGCCCTCATGAATATTGCATTGAAGCCTGGATCGATACCTTCGCCAGCTTCTGCTACGAGTTGCGTAAGAAACACGAGGCCGGCGTACCGGTCAGCCTGGAATTGCAGGAAGGCCGCAGCCTGGTGCTGCAAGCCGCCGAACGCAGTGACAACGAGCTGCGCGATCGCCTGATGCTGCTGCACCATGAACTCTCCGGCCTGCTGGAAACCGAGCAGGTTGCGCAGTTCCTGCACGAAGACAGTGCACATTTGATGACGCAGGCCGATCACCGTGCCTACCTGAGCATCAGCACCGTTTACCCGATTGACGTTGAGCGTGAGGCTGCGCTGTTTGCCAGCTGGTACGAGCTGTTTCCACGTTCGATCACCGACGATCCTGCGCGCCACGGCACGTTTAATGACGTGCACTCGCGGTTGTCGATGATCCATGACATGGGCTTCGACGTTCTCTACTTCCCGCCGATCCACCCGATCGGGCGCAGCCACCGTAAAGGCCCGAACAATTCACTGACCGCCGGCCCCGATGATCCGGGCAGCCCCTACGCAATTGGCAGCGAGGACGGCGGCCACGAGGCCATCCACCCGCAGCTGGGCAGCCGCGATGACTTCCGCCGCCTGGTGCAGGCCGCCGCCGACCACGGCCTGGAAATCGCCCTGGACTTCGCCATCCAGTGCTCCCAGGACCATCCGTGGCTCAAGGAGCATCCGGGCTGGTTCAACTGGCGCCCCGACGGCACGATCAAGTACGCGGAAAACCCGCCGAAAAAGTACCAGGACATCGTCAACGTCGACTTTTATGCGGCGGACGCCATCCCGGGCCTGTGGACAGAGCTGCGCGACGTCGTGGTGGGTTGGGTGGAAGAGGGCGTGAAGACCTTTCGCGTCGATAACCCTCACACCAAGCCCCTGCCGTTCTGGCAATGGCTGATCAGCGATGTGCGGTCCAAATACCCCGACGTGATCTTCCTCGCCGAGGCGTTTACCACGCCGGCGATGATGGCGCGCCTGGGCAAGGTCGGTTACTCCCAGAGCTACACCTATTTCACCTGGCGCAATACCAAGGCCGAGTTGAGCGAATACCTGACCCAACTGAACGAGTCGCCGTGGCGCGAATGCTACCGGCCGAACTTCTTCGTCAACACGCCGGACATCAACCCGCCGTTCTTGCATGAATCCGGGCGTCCGGGCTTTTTGATCCGTGCCGCGTTGGCCACCATGGGCTCGGGCCTGTGGGGCATGTATTCGGGGTTCGAACTGTGCGAAGCGGCGCCGGTACCGGGCAAAGAGGAATACCTGAACTCGGAGAAGTACGAGATCCGTCCACGGGACTTCACCGCCCCCGGCAATATCATCGCCGAAATCGCTCAGCTCAACCGCATCCGCCGGCAAAACCCGGCGTTGCAGACGCACCTGGGGCTGAAGCTCTACAACGCCTGGAATGACAATATCCTGTATTTCGGCAAGCGCAGCGAGGATGGCAGCAACTTCATTCTGGTGGCGGTGAACCTTGATCCCTATAACGCCCAAGAGGCCAACTTCGAGCTGCCACTCTGGGAGCTGGGCCTGCCGGACGATGCCGAGACTCAGGGTGAAGACTTGATGAATGGCCATCGCTGGACTTGGTATGGCAAGCACCAGTGGACGCGGTTGGAGCCGCAGATGCCGTTTGGGATCTGGCGTATCACCACCACTTAATCCCAGCGCGGTTCACGTATTCCAGGAGCTTCCAATGGCGAAGAAACCCAACGCTGCCACTTTTATCAAAGACCCGCTCTGGTACAAAGATGCGGTGATCTACCAAGTCCACGTCAAATCGTATTTCGATTCCAATAACGACGGTATCGGTGATTTTCCAGGCCTGATCGCCAAGCTCGACTACATCGCCGACCTGGGTGTGAACACCATCTGGTTGCTGCCGTTCTACCCCTCGCCACGCCGTGACGATGGCTACGACATCGCCGAGTACCGTGGCGTGCACAGCGACTACGGCACCATGGCCGATGCCAAGCGGTTTATTGCCGAGGCGCACAAGCGCGGGCTGCGGGTCATTACCGAGCTGGTGATCAACCACACCTCCGACCAGCATCCCTGGTTCCAGCGTGCGCGCAAGGCCAAGCCCGGCTCGGCGGCGCGGGACTTCTACGTGTGGTCGGATGACGACCAGAAATACGACGGCACCCGCATCATCTTCCTCGACACCGAGAAGTCCAACTGGACCTGGGACCCGGTTGCGGGCCAGTATTTCTGGCACCGCTTTTATTCCCACCAGCCCGATCTCAACTTCGATAACCCGCAGGTCATGAAAGCGGTGTTGTCGGTGATGCGCTACTGGCTGGACATGGGCATCGACGGCCTGCGCCTGGACGCCATCCCGTACCTCATCGAACGCGATGGCACCAATAACGAAAACCTGCCCGAAACCCACGATGTGCTCAAGCAGATCCGTGCCGAGATCGACGCGCATTACCCGGACCGCATGCTGCTGGCCGAGGCCAATCAATGGCCGGAAGACACCCAGCTGTATTTCGGTGACAAAAAGGGCGACGACGGCGACGAATGCCACATGGCCTTCCACTTTCCGCTGATGCCGCGCATGTACATGGCGTTGGCGCAAGAAGACCGCTTCCCGATCACCGACATTCTGCGCCAGACCCCGGAGATTCCCGCCAATTGCCAGTGGGCGATTTTCCTGCGCAACCACGATGAACTGACCCTGGAAATGGTCACCGACAAAGAACGCGACTACTTGTGGAACTACTACGCCGCCGACCGCCGCGCGCGCATCAACCTCGGCATCCGCCGGCGCCTGGCGCCGTTGATGGAACGTGACCGCCGTCGTGTCGAACTGCTCAACAGCCTGCTGCTGTCGATGCCCGGTACACCGACCCTGTATTACGGCGATGAAATCGGCATGGGCGATAACATCTACCTGGGTGACCGCGATGGCGTGCGTACGCCGATGCAGTGGTCCATCGACCGCAACGGCGGTTTCTCCCGCGCCGACCCGGCCAGCCTGGTGCTGCCGCCGATCATGGACCCGCAATACGGCTACCAGTCGGTGAACGTCGAGACCCAGGCCCAGGACCCGCATTCGTTGCTGAACTGGACCCGGCGCATGCTGGCGGTGCGTAAGCAGTCCAAGGCGTTTGGCCGTGGCAGCCTGAAAATGCTCTCGCCGAGTAACCGGCGCATCCTCGCCTATACCCGTGAGTTCACCGGTGAAGACGGGCGCAACGAGATCATCCTCTGCGTGGCCAACGTGTCGCGCAGCGCCCAGGCGGCCGAACTGGACCTGTCGGCGTTTGCTGGCATGGTGCCGGTGGAGATGCTGGGCGGGAATGCCTTCCCACCCATAGGCCAACTCAATTTCCTGCTGACCCTGGCGCCTTACGGCTTCTATTGGTTTGTGTTGGCGCCGGAAAACCAGATGCCCAGCTGGCATGTGGAACCGGCCCAGAGCATGCCGGACTTCACCACGTTGGTATTGAAAAAACGCATGGAAGAACTGCTGGAAGAACCCTGCCGCGCCTCGCTGGAGCAAACAGCACTGCCGGCCTGGCTGCCCAAACGCCGCTGGTTCGCGGGCAAGGACACGGCGATCGACAGCGTGCGCATCGCCTATGGTGTGCGCTTTGGCGACCCGCAGCACCCGGTATTGCTCAGCGAGCTTGAGGTCAGTGCGGGTGGCCAAATCAGCCGCTATCAGCTGCCGTTCGGTTTCCTCGGTGAAGACCAGTTCACCAGCGCGTTGCCTCAGCAATTGGCCTTGGCTCGTGTACGCCGGGTGCGCCAGGTGGGCTTGGTGACCGATGCCTTCAGCCTCGAGCACTTTATCCGCGCCGTGATCCAGGGGCTGCAGGCGGGCACCGTGCTGGACTCAAGCGAAGGCGAGCTGCGCTTCACCGCTACGCCTCATCTGGCCAAGCTGCAACTGACGGATGAGTCCGAGGTGCGCTATTTGTCGGCCGAGCAGTCCAACAGTTCGGTAGTGGTGGGCGAGAGCCTGGTGCTCAAGCTGATCCGCAAAGTCGCCTCCGGCGTGCACCCTGAGTTGGAGATGAGTGCTTACCTGACCGAAGCCGGCTACCCGAACATCTCGCCGTTGTTGGGCTCGATGATTCGCCACGACGCCGAGGGCCAGGACAACCTGCTGATGATTGCCCAAGGCTACCTGAGTAATCAGGGCGACGCCTGGGGCTGGACTCAGAACAACCTGGAACGGGCGATTCGCGACGAGCTGGCCGAAGCCATCTCCGAGCAGGAACAGCACTACAACGCCCTGGGCGAGCTGGCGGATTTTGCCGGGTTGCTCGGCCAGCGCTTGGGCGAAATGCACGGGGTGCTCGGTGCGAAAACCACTAACAAGGACTTCAAGCCTGAAGTCACCACCGCCAAGGACACCCAGGCCTGGGCCAAGGATGTCGGCGCGCAGCTGGACCGTGCGTTGCACTTGCTCAACCTTCATCAAAACCAGTTGAACCCGGCGGATCAAGCGCTGGTCACTGAGTTGCTGGCGCAGAAAAAAGCCATCACCCGCCATGTGCAGGCGCTGGCGAAAGCCACCCTGGGTGGGTTGCGTATTCGGGTGCATGGTGACTTGCACCTGGGCCAGGTGCTGGTGGTGAAGGGCGATGCCTACCTGATCGACTTTGAAGGTGAGCCGGCGCGACCGCTGCACGAACGACGCGGCAAGCACAGCCCGTATAAAGATGTTAGCGGCGTGTTGCGCTCCTTCGATTACGCGGCGGCCATGGCCCTGAATGTACAAGGGGTGGATCACTCGCCCGAAGCGGACCAGGCGCGCAAACGCGTGACGGACCGTTACCTGAAAGAAGCACGCCAGGCCTTTATCCAGGCGTATCAGTCTGCTGCGTCTACACTGGCGCATGACTGGCAGGATGCCAAAGGCCAGGACGCAGCGCTGACGTTGTTCAGCCTGGAGAAGGCCGCGTATGAAGTGGCTTACGAAGCGGAAAACCGCCCGACTTGGTTGCCGGTGCCCCTGCAAGGGTTGCACGGACTGTTGAGCGGGCTTGCACCTATATCGAACACTGCACGCGGTGGGGAGACGTCATGAGCTTTACAAATAAAGAACCGCTGCAAGCGAAGTTGACTGCATTGCCGGCGTCCAAGGACGTCGAAGCGCTGGTACGCGCCGAGCATCACGACCCGTTTTCGATTCTCGGGCCGCACGATGATGAGCACGGTGGCCAGTTTATCCGCGCCTTCCTGCCGGAGGCCTTGAGCGTCCACGTGCTGGCACGCGACAGCGGTGAACAGCTCGGCAGCCTGGACGCGAGCCAGGTGCCGGGGTTGTTCGTCGGCCAGTTCAAGACCCGCGAACCCTATTTGTTGAAAATCCAGTGGGCCGGCGGTGAGCAGATCACCGAAGACCCTTACAGCTTCCAGCAACTGTTGCTGGGGGAAATGGACCTGTACCTGTTCGGCGAAGGCAACCATCGTGACCTCAGCAGTTGCCTGGGTGCCCAGGTGACCAGCGTCGATGGCGTGCAGGGTGTGCGCTTTGCCGTGTGGGCGCCGAATGCGCGGCGGGTGTCGGTGGTGGGCGACTTCAATATCTGGGACGGCCGCCGTCACCCGATGCGCCTGCGTCATCCGTCCGGCGTGTGGGAGATATTTATCCCACGCCTGCAACCGGGCGCGGCCTACAAGTACGAAATTCTTGGCGCCAATGGGATCCTGCCGCTCAAGGCCGACCCCATGGCGTTGGCCACCCAGTTGCCGCCGGACACCGCCTCGAAGGTGGCCGAACCGTTGCAAGTGGACTGGCAGGACCACGCCTGGATGCAGTCGCGGGTCGACAAGCAAAAGCCGACGGCGCCGCTGTCGATCTACGAGCTGCATGTGGGCTCCTGGCAATGCGAGTTGGATGAAGCGGGCGAAGTGGCCCGCCAGTACAACTGGCGTGAGCTGGCTGAGCGCTTGGTTCCCTATGTTCAGCAACTGGGCTTCACCCACGTCGAGCTGATGCCGATCATGGAGCACCCGTTTGGCGGCTCTTGGGGCTACCAGGCACTGTCGCAATTCGCCCCGACGGCGCGGTTCGGCTCGCCGGAAGATTTCGCCTATTTCGTCGATGCCCTGCACCAGGCCGACATCGGTGTGATCCTCGACTGGGTGCCGGCGCATTTTCCCACCGATACCCACGGCCTCGCGCAATTCGACGGCACCGCGTTGTACGAATACGCCAACCCGCTGGAAGGCTTTCACCAGGATTGGGACACGCTGATCTACAACCTGGGCCGCACCGAAGTGCACGGCTACATGCTCGCTTCGGCGTTGCATTGGCTCAAGCACTTCCATATCGACGGGCTGCGTGTGGATGCCGTCGCGTCGATGCTCTACCGCGACTACTCGCGCAAGGCCGGCGAATGGGTGCCGAACCGTCATGGCGGTCGCGAGAACCTCGAAGCGATTGATTTCCTGCGCCACTTGAACGACGTGGTGGCCCTGGAAGCGCCCGGCGCACTGGTGATCGCGGAGGAATCCACGGCCTGGCCAGGTGTTAGCCAGCCGACCCAACAGGGCGGCCTGGGCTTCAACTACAAGTGGAACATGGGCTGGATGCACGATTCCCTGCACTACATCCAGCAGGACCCGGTGTACCGCGCCCATCACCACAACGAATTGAGCTTCGGCCTGGTGTATGCGTGGTCCGAGCGCTTTATCCTGCCGATTTCCCACGATGAAGTGGTGCACGGCAAGCACTCGCTGATCGACAAGATGCCCGGCGACCGCTGGCAGAAATTTGCCAACCTGCGCGCTTACCTGGCGTTCATGTGGATGCACCCCGGTAAGAAACTGCTGTTCATGGGCTGCGAATTCGGCCAATGGCGCGAGTGGAACCACGACCAGCAACTGGACTGGTACCTGTTGCAGTACGCCGAACACAAAGGTGTGCAAAAGCTGGTCGGCGACTTGAACCGGCTGTACCGCGAAGAACCGGCCTTGCACGAGCAGGACGACGCGCCGCAGGGCTTCCAATGGCTGATCGGCGACGACGCAATCAACAGCGTCTATGCCTGGCTGCGCTGGAGCAAGGACGGTAAGCCGGTGCTGGTGGTCGCCAACTTCACCCCGGTGCCGCGTGAGGGTTACAAGGTCGGCGTGCCCTTTGCTGGGCGTTGGAGCGAAGTGATCAACAGTGACGCCGACATGTACGCAGGTTCCAATTACGGTAACGGAGGCGAGGTGTTTACCCAAGATGAACCGAACCATGGGCAAGCGGTGTCACTGGCGTTGAATCTGCCGCCATTGGGGGTACTGATTCTGCGGCCGGAACCGCTTTAAAGGCTCTATCTTGCTGGATTCTGTTGTCCACGCTGGTGGCAGGGTGCCACAATGGCGCCTTTGTCGTGGCAGTCGAATCAGGCGGATTTCATGAATGGCCTTGGGCGTGGGCAGGACCAGGATTGCTTTATAGAGGAGCAGGTGCGGACTGACCGTTTGCACCAGCTGTTCCGGCAATCCTTTGCCGCGATATTCGGCAGTTACCTGGCCGCTCTCATGCTCTGCTGGCTGTGCTGGGACCGGTTTGACCATCAGGTCATCCTGGTCTGGCTGGGTGCGTTGGCGGTGTCCTCGCTGTTGCGCGTGAAGATGTTCATGGAGTGGTTTCGCTGCCCCAACGCCGAACGCACGCCCGAGCGTTGGGAACGCCGTTACTGGCTGACGCTGATGCTGTCTGCCGGGATCTGGGGCGCTGGCGCCCTGGCGGTGATGCCTACCGATGACCGGCTGTCCCAGGCACTGGTGATGTTGTTCACCGTGGGCATGTCCGTCAGCGCCGTGTCCTGTTATTCGGCTTACCGCTACATGACCCTGGCCTCCCTGGCCCTGGTGTTGCTGCCGTGTACGCTGTGGCTGTTGTTCCAGCCGTCTTCCATGCAAGTCGGCGTGGCCATCGCGGTGCTGGTGTTTTCCACCTTTGTGGTCAGCGCCACGCGCAAACTCTCGGATGCCTTGGAAAAGGCCTTCCGCCTGACCCGGCAAATGGAACGTGCCCACACTATTTCCACCCGCGCAGCCCAGACCGATGAACTCACCGGCCTGATGAACCGCCGTGCGTTTTTCGAACATGCCCAGGTGCTGTACGAGCAATGCCGCCACAACCGGCAACCGCTGTGCGCGCTGATGATGGACATGGATCACTTCAAGCAAATCAACGACACCTACGGCCACCAGGCCGGTGATCAGGTGCTGCGCCAGATTGGTGGGGTGATCAGTGCGTCGTTCCGTCAGGCCGATGTGTACGGACGCTTGGGCGGCGAGGAGTTTGCGGTACTGCTGCCCAATACGTCGTTGGACACCGCGCGCACTATCGCCGAGCAGTTGGTCAAGGCGATCTCGGGCCTCGCTTCCGAGCCGGTGCATGGGTTGAGCGCCAGCCTGGGCGTTGCATCTACCCACACCCAGGACCAGGACCTGCACGGGCTGATGAACACCGCCGACAAAGCGCTGTACCGCGCCAAGGCCCAAGGCCGCAATCAGGTGGCAGTGGCGGAGTAGGGCTCAAAGCATCGCTTTGGCCAGGGCCCGCGCAACCTGATCGGCGGAGTAGGGCTTGGCGAGGAATTCGAACCCTTCGTAGCCGCTGTCGGCCAGCTCTTCGCTGTAGCCGGAGGTGAGCACCACCGGCAAGTCCGGGCGCCGTTGGCGCAGCACTTTGGCCATGGCCACGCCGGTCATGCCCGGCATCACCACGTCCGAAAAGATCCCGTCGAACGCCAGGGCATCCGCGCCGGCCAGCGTGAGTGCCTGCTCGGCATCGGTGGCCCAAGTGGTCTGGTAACCGAGGTCCTGAAGGATCTGGTTGGCAAAGCGGCCGACTTCGAGGTTGTCTTCCACGATCAGGATATGGCACTGCGCCGTATCATGGGTGGGCGACTGGCTTTCCGGAGTCGGGTCGGGCTGCGCCATCTGCTGCGCCACTTCGGGCAGGTACAGGGTGAACACGGTGCCTTCGCCAGGGCGGCTTGCGACGTCGACGTTACCCCCGGACTGCTTGGCAAACCCGAAGACCTGGGACAGCCCCAGCCCGGTGCCTTTGCCTACAGCCTTGGTGGTGAAGAAAGGCTCGAAAATGCGCTCGAAGGTATCAGAGGAAATACCTGTGCCGGTATCCGCCAGGGAAATGCTCACAAAGGGCTGGTGTGCCTCTTCATCGCCACGGATACGCGGCATCGAGTCCACATTCGCCACGCGTAAAGTCAGGGTGCCTTGCCCGTCCATCGCGTCGCGGGCATTCAGGGCGATGTTGATCAGTGCGGTCTCGAATTGGCTCGCGTCGACGCGCACGTGGCAAGGGCGCTCTGGCAACTGCACCTGCACATGGATGCGCGCACCGGTAACGCTTTCGAGCATCTCGCCGATGTTCTTGACCCGTTGGCCCGCATCGAAGACTTCCGGGTTGAGCGGTTGGCGCCGGGCGAAGGCGAGCAATTGGCTGGTGAGCTTGCTGGCGCGCTCCACCGTGTCGGACACCGCGCCCATGTAGCGCTGGCGCCGTTCCTCGGAGAGTCCGGGCTGACGCAGGAAGTCCACCGACGAACGAATGATGGTCAACAGGTTGTTGAAGTCATGGGCGACGCCGCCGGTCAATTGGCCGATGGCTTCGAGTTTCTGCGATTGGCGCAGCGCGGCTTCGGCCTGGGTGAGGGCGTTGGTGCGCTCTTGCACCCGCTGTTCCAAGGTGGCGTTGAGCTCGGTAAAGGCTGCCAGGCCTTCGCGCACAGCGACGTCGGCGCGCACCCGTTCGATATGGGCCCACGAGCGCTCGGTGACCTCGCCGACCAGTGCCAGGTCGTAGGGCGACCAGGCGCGGGCCGTTTTGTGGTGCACGGCCATCAGTGCGGTCAGGCGACCGTCCTTGATCAGCGGGAAGCACACGGTGGCGAGCGCGCCCAAGGCCTGATAGCTGGCGGCGATTTCGGGAGCGAATTCGAATCGGTTGTCCTGGACCACCAGCGGCTCGCCCGCGCGCAGGCGCTTCACTGCCAATGCGCCGAATGACGCCAGGCTGTAGTGGCCCAGGATGCTCGGCGAGCCAGGCGCCGCCCAGTTGCCGCGAATGGTGAAGCCGTCTTCATCGGCATCCATGTCGGCATACGCACAGTTGGACACCTGCAGGTGCTCGGCCAGCAGGCGCGTGGTGGTGGACATGATACTTTCGGCGTCGGTGGCATTCGCCACGGCGCTGCCGACGGCATCCAACACCGCCAGGCGGCGGTTCAGGAAGACGGTGGTGGTGGTTTCGGTGACGGTATCCAACATCCCCACCACCTGGCCCTGAGGGTCGCGGATGGGGCTGTAGCAAAAAGTGAAATACGCCTGCTCCGGCCCGTCGCCACGCTCGATCATCAGCGGGAAGTTTTCAATAAAGGTCGCATGCCCGTTGAACGCCGCGTCGGCGATTGGGCGCACCTGCTCCCAGACTTCGCGCCAGGTTTCGCTGAACGGGCGCCCCAGGGCGTCGGGTTTGTTGCCCAGGATTGGAATAAACGCATCGTTGTAAAGGGTGGTCAGGCTCGGCCCCCAGATGATGGCCTGGGGGAAGCTCGACGCAAAGCACAGCGCCGCGGTGGTCTTGAGCACATCCGGCCATTCTTCCAGCGGTCCCAGCGGCGTACTCGCCCAATCATGCAGGCGGACCCGCTCAGCCATGTCGCTGCTACTTTGCAGCCAATTCATCATCGCAAGAACACCTTGTTTGCCACAGTCTGTCGAACGCCTGAGAGGGTCAGGTCAGCAATCAACAGACCGGCATGGCCGCTGCCAAGTTCAGCGGCATTATCCATGAGATGGCAAATTGATGCCTCCTCCGTTCGGATAGATCTGTGAGCGTGTTTATTGCGCGCCGAAAACCCCTGTCCAATAAATCCCGGCATCACTTTTCGGGTCCATGGCATACGCCGCACCCAGTTCGCGAAATTGCGGGTTCATCAGGTTGGCGCAATGGCCCGGACTGGCCAGCCAGCCGTCCACCACCTTGCGCGGCGTATCCAGGCCGGCGGCGATGTTTTCGCCAATATTCTTCGCGCTATACCCGGCCAGTTCGGCACGGTCACCGGGGGTGCGTCCGTCGTGGTCGAGGTGGTCGAAGAAATTGCCGTTGGCCATGTTACGCGTGTGGCTGTTGGCGGCGTCGGCCAGGGCGTCATTCCAGGACAAGGGTGTGGTTGCGGTAAACGCCTGGGTGCCGCATTGGCGCGGTTGCGCACGCGCGGTGTTGATCAGGTTGAGCAGTTGTTTGCCTTCGGTCTGCCAATCGCCCAGGCCGCTGGTCAGCAGTGGGCGGGCAAGCACGATGCGCCAGTCCTGGCCACTGTTGCTTACGCCGATATCGACAAATTGCGGGTCCAGCACCACCCGACAGAAGCTTTCGCGCACGGCCTTCATGGCTGACTGGGCATCCTTGGGCCCGGACAGGCTGATGGCCTGCACGTTGACCATCGGGTACGCGGCCCGGGCCAGCGCTTGCTGCAAATCGCCGACGTTGGTGGCCGGCAGCACCAGCCGCGTATCGCTGGCCAGCGGTGGCAGTTCCTGGGAACCCTGGTCGCCGCAGCGTTGTACCTGGCTGCGGTATTGGTTGATCTGTTGTACTAACTGACTCTCTTCATTCGCCATCGCGCTGGCGCAGAACACCGTACTGGCGGCCAGCGTCGTGAGACCCATCATCAATGACAGAACGCGCATGGACGTTACCCTTGAGCTTGAAAGTGCCCATGATGCGCGATGTAACCCGGTCTGGTGCAACGCCTTTTTTGTTTTTTTGCCTCAATGGGTGTTCTTGGCGGTATTAAAGGCGCTGGCGCGGCGCAATGCCATCACACTGGCCAGCAGGATCAAGCCCAGCGCCACGCTGAAGGTTACATGCAGGCCATGGGCCACCGATTGCGTGAGCGCACGGGTGACATCCGGACTGGCCCACGCGAACACCGCCCCCAGCGCTGAAGCACCGAGGATCAGGCCTAGATTGCGTGACAGGTTCAGCAGGCCCGACACCGTGCCGCGATGCGCCGCCTCTATATCGCTCATCACCGCCGTGTTGTTGGCCGCCTGAAACAGGCTGTAGCCCGTCGTCAGAATGACCAGTGCGGCCAGATAGGCGATCAGTCCAGACGCCAGCGACAGCAGCAGCGCCCCACACCCCAGCACGCCCAGCCCGGCGAGTGTCATGCGCCGGCTGCCGAGGCGGTCGGTCAGGCGGCCGGCCGGGATGCCGGTGAGGGCCGCCACACAGGGCCCGACGGCCATGGCCAGGCCCATCCACTCCGGGGCCAGCCCCAGGCCCCTGGACAAATAAAAGGGCCCGACCACAAAGGTGGCCATGATCACAGCGGCCACCAAGGCACTCATGGCCAGGCTGCTGCGCAATGACGCGTCCTTCAGTAAAGACCAGACACCAGAGGCCGCACCGGCGGGTGCCTGCGCACGATCAACCGGCAAACAGCGATAAGCGAGGGCGGCGGCCAGCAGCCCCAACGGCACCCCGACCAGGAAGATCGCGCGCCAACCCCACAGGCTCAGCAATACCCCGCCCAGGCTGGGACCCATGGCAGTGCCGACGGCCGACATCGTGCCCAGCCATCCCATGACCCGGCCGGTACGTTCCCGGGTGACGGTATCGCCCACCATTGCCAGGGCCATGGCCATCATCACTGCTGCGCCGAGGCCTTGCAGGACGCGCGCGGCAACCAGACCCTCCAGCGAGGGGGCCAGCCCGCACAGCCCGCACGCCACGGCGAAGAGCAGCAAGCCGGCGAGCAATACGCGTCGACGGCCCCAGCGGTCACCCAGGCGCCCGGCGCTGACGATCACTGCCGTGATTGCCAGCAGATAGGCCAGCACCACCCACTGCACCGCGTGAAACGACGCATCAAACGCCTGCGCCAGGCTGGGCAGGCTGACATTGGCGATGCTGGTGCCGAGGGAGGCCAGCAACATGGACAGGGACAGGCTGACGAGGCTGCCGCGAGAAGAGGGGGGCATGGGTAATCCTTGAGCGAAGGCAACTGTCACAAATCTACGGCGTGGCCTACCATGGCGGAAGACGCATGGGTTGCAGTTAATACCTGCATCTGACGCCTGATAAGGAGCACCGATGGCCGATTTAAATTTGCTGGTCACCCTGGATGTATTGCTCGCCGAAGGCAGTGTGGCCGGCGCGGCCAGACGCTTGCGCCTGAGCCCCTCGGCGATGAGCCGCGCTTTGGCGCGTTTACGCGAAACCACCGGCGACCCGTTGCTGGTGCGCGCCGGTCGCGGCCTGGTGCCTACGCCGAGGGCGATGGAACTGCGCGAACAGGTCAGCCGCCTGGTGCAGGAAGCCAGTGCCGTGTTGCGGCCCGTGCACACGTTGGACATGGCTCAGGTCGAGCGCACCTTTACCCTGCGTACCAGCGAAGAGTTCGTCGAAAATGTCGGTGCGGCGTTGTTGGCACGTACGGCGCGGGAAGCACCCGGTGTGCGCCTGCGCTTCATCCATAAAACCGACAAGGACAGTGCGCTGCTGCGTGACGGCAGCGTCGACCTGGAAACCGGCGTGGTTGACCCTGCGGCCAGCCCCGAAGTGCTGACCCAGGCGCTGTTCCGTGACCGTTTGGTTGGCGTGGTACGCAGCGGCCATGCGCTCAGCCAGGGCGACGTCAGCGCCCGGCGGTATGCCGAGGGCCTGCACGTCTACGTATCACGCCGTGGCCAGGACCGTGGCCAGATCGACGACGCGCTTGAGGCCCAGGGCCTGACGCGACAGATCAGCACCATCGTCGCCGGGTTCGCCACCGCCATTGCCCTGGCCCGCAACACCGACCTGATCGCCAGCGTGCCCGAACGCTACACCTTCCATCAACGGGAAGGCCTGCATCGCTTTGAGCTGCCGGTGGCGCTGCCGACCTTCACCGTCGCGATGCTGTGGCACCCCAGGCTCGATGCCGACCTGGCCCATCGCTGGTTGCGCGGGTGTTTGCGCGAGGTGTGTGCCGAGCAGGTACAATCCGCGCTGCCTTGATGCTTAACCCCAGGAATCTGCATGTTCAGCCTTACCCGCTACACCACACCGTGCCCGGAGCCTATCAATGCTCAGATCCTGCAGATGGTGGTGGACAACCTCACCGACATCAGCAGCGTGGCGCTGCCGCCGAGTAACCTGCTGTACAACATCTACCAGTACGCGATTGGCTTTGAGGTGCATCTGTACCTGGAAGCGCTGGACGGTTCAAAGGGCATTGCCGTCGAGTTGGTCGTGGCCACCGATCCGCAAGACCCGCAGAAGGTGATGGGCTTTGTGCTGTACCTGCCGGTGAAGGAGGCTCCCGAGGCCTGCGGAATCGCTTTCATGGCGGTGCAAGTCGGCTATCGGCGCCAGGGCGTGGCTCGCGGGATGATGCGCGACGTACTGAGCCGTCATCCCCATGCGGAACTGGCCTGCTCCATAGAGAAGGTGCCAGCGTTTGAAAGCATGGGCTTTCGGGTACGTGGCGCACGTGAGACTCAAGTGCTGATGAACACGCGGGACTACGGCACCGACGGCCTGATGGGCGTGCTGGATGTGGCGGCGATCTATAGCTCGCTGGAGGTGCGGCAGATTCATACCTACCTGCTGCAAAAGCACGGCAAGCGCGCGATGGTGGATGCCGAGAAGCAGCGTGACCGCCACCTGGATCAACTGGCACGTAAGGTCCAGGCATTTATTACTCGCGGTGAACACGGCCGCGATTGACCATTGCCAGGATAGTCGCCAGCAATTCCTGCTGCGCTTCTTCTCGGCTGATCTCGCCACTGAACGCCGCCTGGGACAGCGCTTCCGCAGCGCCCAGCATCGCCCTTAAGCCAGCCTTGGACACGTGGCCGAAGGGCGATAGCGCGTCGCGACACTTATCGAGGAAGATCGCCTCGTAGTGGCGCTTGAGGGTTTCCAGCTCCGGCGAGCTGCTCAAGGCTGCAATCACCCCCGGGATTTCCCGGCCCTGCAACAACACGCACTCCACATAGGACGCGGCGATCACTCCGGCGCGATCCTCAAGGGTGGCGCTGCTGGCCTCTATGGCGTCGACAAACACTTGGTTCTGGCGCGCATCGAAATCCTCATACAACGCGACCAGCAACCCCGCACGGGTGACGAAATGGTCGTAGACCACCGGCTTGGTCACGCCCGCCAGTTCCGCCAGGCGTCCGAGCGTCAGTGCTTCGGTGCCTTCATCGCGCACCAGTTGCCAGGCCACATCGAGTAATTGACGCAGGCGTTCTTCACGGGACAGGCGCCGACGTGGGGCAGGGGATTCGCTGCTTGACATGCTTATATACCAAAAGTAACTTACTAATCGTAACTTAAGCCCAGCGTAACCCCAAAGGGAGTCCTTGTCATGCACGCACTTATCGTTGTTGCACATCACGACCCGCAATCCCTCACCCACAGCGTGGCTGCGCAGGTGGCCGCCGGGCTCACTGCCGCTGGCCACACTGTTGAAATCGCCGACCTTGCCGCCGAAGGTTTTGACCCGCGCTACACCGCCGCCGACCATGCGGTTCACCGAACCCGCGCCACGCCACCCGCCGACGTGCGGGCCGAACAGGCCCGCATCGACCGTGCCGACGCCCTCGTGCTGGCGTTCCCGATTTACTGGTGGTCATTGCCGGGCCTGCTCAAAGGCTGGATCGACCGCGTATTCATCAACGGCTGGGCCATCGAATACGGCCCCGATACGCCGGTGGTGAAAAAGCTGCGGCACCTGAACGTGCATCTGCTGGCCTTGGGCGCAGCGGATGACGATGCGTTTGATCGACACGGCTACGCCCAGGCGATGCGCACGCAGATCGACTACGGGATCTTCGATTACTGTGGCGCGCAGGTGCTGACCTCGGCGCTGTTGCTCGACTCGGAAAGCGGCGGGGCGCAGGCGCATTTGGAGAAGGCGTGGGCCGTGGGGCAGGGTTTGTTCGACGTCGAGACAGTCGCCGGTTGATTCAACCTTCGCGAATCCAGCAGACGGGCGGTGAAGAGGGGGTGGCGGGCATGGAACTTGGAACGATTGGACGATCACTCATGGTGTTCACACACACTTGAGATAAAGTTAATGACGTCAATTTCTTCTGCACCTGGAACCGCGTTCATTGCCCCCACCATCGATACGTCTTACGGAAAGCCCACGCAAGATCAAGTGAGGCAAGATCAACAAAACGATGCGAAAAAAAACCATCCCTTTCCGAACGTCTCGCCTGAACAACTGCAGACCTTGAACAGCGAGCAACTGCAGAGGCTCAACAAATTTCCCGATATGAGCTATCAAGACGTAAGGGGTGGGCATGGAACGGAATTTGCCAATGGTTTCGTCTGGTAACGGGTTTAGCTACGACAGACACTGTGCCTGCGGCAACTGGGTGCTGACGCGTTTAAAGAACTGACTACTGTCCAAACAGGTCATGTGCATCAAGCAACCGATAAGCAACCTCCGGCCGTTTTTCCATACCTTTACGGATTGCGGCCGGAATCGACAACCGAGTCTTGCGACACAAGCCTGGCAGTTTGTCGATCACAATCTGAATCCCACGCATGCTTTTGACTTCAGTGTGGCCGGGTGCGACATGTACGCGGATACCCAGTTGCAGGTACATCAAGCGCTGCATGTGTTCCAGGTCTTCCAGGCTTTGAAGGTTTTCCAGGCGCTCCAGCAGCTTCTTCTCTTCCTGGCGGGTCAGCCGCAGGATGCGTTGGTCTGCCGAGGGGGTGCCAAGCAGTTGTTCGCGCTCGCAGTCACATAACGCAGGTGGGCAGGGTTGGCGAATTGTCATGATCACTCCCTCCCCACACCGTTGCCGACAGATTAGTAGGTCAGTTGAACGCCCAGGCTACCCAGGGCATTCCAGTATTCAGGATAGGTCTTGCCCACGCAGTCGGGGTCTTGGATCTTGACCCCTGACACTTTCAAGCCCGCCAGCGCAAAGCACATGGCGATGCGGTGGTCGGCGTGGGTGTCGATCAGCGCGGTGCAGGAAGTGCCGGCCAGGGCCGGGTCGCTGGCCACCAGCAGGTCATCGCCCTCGATGGTCGCCAGGCCCGGACGGATTTCGTTCAGGCCATCATGCAGCGCCTGGACGCGGTCACATTCCTTGACGCGCAAGTTGGCCAGCTCAGTGAAGCGCACCGGGGTGTTGTTGAACGCAGCCAGCACCGCCAGGGTCGGGATAGCGTCCTGCATCTGCGAGCCAACCACCGTGGCTTGCATGTTCGGGAACTGCGCGATCACGGCCTGGGCCTTGGCGTCCGGCTGGGTGAAATCCTGCGCGGCCACGCCGATGTCGATACGGCCACCGGTCAGCACTTCTGCGGCCCACAGGTAAGTGGCGGCGGAGGCGTCAGGTTCGATCAGGTAATCATGGGCGGTGTAGCCGCCAGGGGCGACGCGCCAGGTGGTGTCGTTGACGGCTTCAACCTGGGCTCCGAAGGCACGCATGCAGTCCAGGGTCAGATCCACGTAGCCACGGGCGCCGATGTCCTTGCCGGTCAGCGCCACTTCAATCGGCGCTTCGCCGCAGGCTGCGAGCATCAGCAGGGCCGATACGTATTGGCTGGACAGGCCGCCGTCGATCTCGAAGCGCTTGGCCTTGATCTTGCCCACGCCGTGCACGGTGACCGGTGGGCAACCGGTGGGGCTGTCGACCTGGATACCGTTCTGGCCGAGGGTCTCCAGCAGCGGGCCGATTGGGCGTTTTTGCATGTAGTCATCGCCGTCGAGCACCAGGGTGCCTTCAACGGTGGCCACGGCGGCGGTGAGGAAGCGCATGGCGGTGCCGGCGTTGCCGAGGAACAGGGGCTGCGGCGGCAGTTGCAGTTTGCCTTGGCCGGTGACGACGAAGGTGGTGTCGTCGGGTTCGTCGATGGTGACGCCCATTTGGCGCAGGGCCACTGACATGTGGCGGGTGTCGTCGCTCTTGAGGGCGCCGCTGAGGCGGCTGGTGCCCTTGGCCAGGGCGGCCAGCAGCAGGGCGCGGTTGGTGATGGATTTGGAGCCGGGGGGGGCAACCTTGCCGTTGAGGGGGGCGTTGGGCGGTGTAACGGTCACGGTTTTCTGCGAACTCAAGGTACAAGGCTCCTGATTCAAGGCAAGGTGGGATGGAGTGGCCGACGGGCGGATTTGAATGATCGGGTATAGGTGTGGTGCTTGTCGAGCTTGCGATGGCGGTGGTGCGGTGTGCCTATCCGTTATTTGGGGGGGGGCGCCCCCAAATCCCCGTCGAATCCCGGCCAGCGTGTTTGACGGGGCGCTTGAGATCAATATCTACAGCACGTATCGCTTTGCCAACCAATAATCATGCAACGCCCGCGCTGCCGGTTCGATTTCACTGACGCGTTGCTGGTGTGCTTGTACGTCCAGGTCGGCGGGCAGTTCGAAGTTGTCTTGTTCGGCGCACCAGGAGATTTTTTCCAGCAGGGCGGCCTGTTCTGCCGGCAGTTCCGGCCAGTTGCCGATGGCGGCGCCGCGGATGTAGCCGAAGCACCATTCTTCGGCGAGGGTGACGTTCTGGCCCTGGTGTTCGGTTTCGTCGAAGCGGGCCTTGAAGCCTTGCGCGTCGGTGGCCAGTTGGCTGGCCAGGGTGTTGATGTGGCGCACGCACAGTTCGAGGAAGCTTTGCGCTTCGTCCATGTTGTCCCACTCGGGGTTTTGCCCGCCCCAGATCGCCGGGAACCACTCTGCCACATCCACTTGGACCGGGCTGGAGACCAGCGCGGTGAAGTAGCCGTCGAGTTCGGCCAGGTTCAGGACCGAATGGTCGTCGCCGTACTTAAGCAGGGTGTCTTCGATGAATTCGAAGTCGGCGGCGGTCAGGGGGTGGGCGTGCATGGGCATATCCTTTAAACGTCGAGCGCCGCAGGTGAGGCGGCTTAAAGCGCGAAGGATGGCGTGTGTGCAGGGTTTTATCCAGCGCTTTGCAGTGTTTTACCCGCGCGGCTGGCACAGCTTGCTCACGCAGACCGAACCGACCACGGCGAGGATGATCGCCAGCAGTGCGCCATTGGCCAAGTCGATAACGGTGCGCCCACAACATTTCATTACGTTTGCCCGTCCTGTTTTTGGCTGATGCGTCGTGGTGCACCCTTGTTATAGTTCGGGCCTCATCACTCGCCAGTCAGGGATCACTGCCATGTCCGAATACCAAGCTTTCGTCGTCGAACTCGCCGGCAACGTTGCCCATGTGCAGATCAACCGTCCGGAAAAGATCAACGCGATGAATGCGGCGTTCTGGACCGAAATCATCGACATCTTCCAATGGGTCGAAGACACCGACGCCGTACGCGCCGTGGTGCTCAGCGGTGCCGGCAAGCATTTCTCCTCCGGCATCGACCTGATGATGCTGGCTTCGGTGGCCAACGAGTTCGGCAAGGACGTGGGCCGCAACGCGCGCCTTTTGCGCCGCAAAATCCTTGAACTGCAAGCCTCGTTCAATGCCGTCGATAACTGCCGCAAGCCGGTGCTGGCGGCGATCCAGGGCTATTGCATCGGCGGTGCCATTGACCTGATCAGCGCCTGCGACATGCGCTACGCGGCTGACGGCGCGCAGTTCTCGATCAAGGAAATCGACATCGGCATGGCGGCCGACGTCGGCACCCTGCAGCGCCTGCCGCGCATCATCGGTGACGGCATGCTGCGCGAGTTGGCCTATACCGGCCGCCAGTTCGGCGCCGAGGAGGCGCGCAGCATCGGCCTGGTCAATCGCGTTTATCCCGATCAGGACAGCCTGTTGGCCGGGGTGATGGAAATCGCCCATGAAATCGCCGCCAAATCGCCGATTGCGGTCACCGGCACCAAGGCCATGATCAGCTACATGCGTGACCATACGGTCAATGACGGCTTGGAATACGTTGCCACCTGGAACTCGGCTATGTTGCAATCCAACGACCTGCGCGTGGCCATCGCGGCCCATATGAGTAAGCAGAAACCCGAATTCGTGGATTGACTGACATGACCCCAGGCTGGATTACCACAACGCTGCTGGACAACGACACCCCTGGCGGCTGGGCCGTTGCCCGCAGCCGCGACGGCTTTTTGCATGACACCAATGGTCCCTTGTTCCCCCGGGAATGGCTTAAGCGCCAGGACCTGTCGGTGTTCGCCGAACACGGCATCGGCCACCTCGACGGTGAGCCGGTGTACCTGCTGGAACTCAATAGCGCGGGTGAAGTGCCGGGCTGCAGTTGGCAAGGCCTGCGCGGCTTCATGCTGCAAGGCGATCACACCTTGTACAAAGTGCTGGGTTACGCCGCGCAGATCGGTACGTGGGCGCGCGAGCATCGGTTTTGCGGCAGTTGCGGCCAGCCCATGGTCCAAGTACCGCGCGAGCGTGCGATGTATTGCCAGGCCTGTGACCTGCGCAGCTACCCGCGGATTTCGCCGAGCATGATCGTGCTGGTGACCCGTGGCGACGAGATCCTGCTGGCGCGTTCGCCACGCTTTGTCACGGGGGTGTACAGCACGTTGGCGGGGTTTGCCGAGCCGGGTGAGTCGGCCGAAGACTGCCTGATCCGCGAGGTCCGCGAGGAAGTGCAGGTGGAGGTCAAGAATATCCAGTACATGGGCAGCCAGTGCTGGCCGTTCCCGCATTCGATGATGCTCGGCTTCCATGCCGAGTACGCCGGTGGCGACATCGTGCCCCAGGCTGACGAGATCGAGGACGCGCAGTGGTTCAACATCCACAATCTGCCGCCGCTGCCGGCGTCACGCTCGATTGCGCGTTATCTGATCGACCTCTACCTGGCCCGTCGCCTAGGCCACGCTGAACCAGTGCTGCCAGGCTAGGCGCACCGTCAGGCCGAGGACCACGGTGATGAACACCGGGCGAATGAATTTGGCGCCGCCGCTGATCGCGCTGCGTGCGCCAAAGAACGCGCCACACATCACCGACACGCCCATGGCCAGGCCGACGATCCAGTCCACCGAGCCGTTGAAGATAAACACCGACAGTGCCGCCGCGTTGCTGACGAAGTTCATGCTGCGCGCCACGCCGCTGGCCTTCACCAGGTCGATGGGGTGCAACAGCATCGTGCTGACGGTCCAGAACGCGCCGGTGCCCGGACCTGCCACGCCATCGTAGAAGCCCAGGCCGAAGCCTTGGGTGGATTGCCACTTCTTCTTGATCGGCGCGTCGGCATCCAGCGGCGCCTTGGGCGTGCCGCCGAACAACAGGTAAAGGCCGCAGCCGAACACAATCACCGGCAGCATCTTGTTCAGGGTTTCAGCCGGCAGGTAGTGGGCGACTACCGCGCCAGCGAGGGCGCCAATCAGCGTGCCGACAATGGCGTGCACCCACTGGCGCGGGTGGAACAGCTTGCGGCGGTAAAAGGTGAAGCTGGCGGTGGCCGAGCCGAAGGTGGAGCTGAGCTTGTTGGTGCCCAGTACCAAGTGCGGCGGCATGCCGGCGGTGAGCAGGGCGGGCGTGGTGAGCAAGCCCCCGCCGCCGGCGATGGCATCGATGAAACCGGCGATAAAGGCGACCGCCGCCAGGATGGCAAGGGTGGTGAGGTCTACGCTGAGTTCGAAGGGCATGGTCAGGGCTTATTGTTGGCAGGGCGCTAAGCGAAAGGCCGCCATCTTACTCGCGGGGAGTCTGCAAATCCAAATGTGGGAGGGGGCTTGCCCCCGATGGCAGTGCTCCAGCTGACTCATCTTTAGCTGGCCCACCGCTATCGGGGGCAAGCCCCCTCCCACATTTACAGAGTGTTCACCGGGTCATTTGTGTGTTCCCAGCCACTCCAGGGCCGTGCGCCAGATACAAATCCCGAGGAAATACGCCGACATCAGCGACCACAACCCAAACGTCCACGGGTTGGTGTTGGGATAGTCCACCACCATCAAGAAGCTGCACAGCAACCAGATCGTGGTCACGGCGATATTGATCGGCATGAACCGCTTGACGCGGAACGGGTGCAGGAACTTCATCGGCGTCACCGTCAGCAGCGCCAGGCCGATCACGGTGAGCAAGGTCACCCAGGCTTCCGGCTGGATGATATAGACGCACAGCGCAACCACGTTCCACGCGGCGGGGAAGCCGACGAAGTAGTTGTCTTTGCTCTTCATGTTCACGTTGCAGAAGCAGAACAGCGACGACACCAGGATCACCGACACCGTCAGCAGGTGGGTAAATTCCGGCAGGTCGATATAGCGGTAGATAAACAGTGCCGGAATAAACACGTAGGTGAGGTAATCGATCACCAGGTCGAGCACCGAGCCGTCGAAACTGGGCAGTACCGTGCTGACATTCACCCGTCGCGCCAGTGAGCCGTCGACACCGTCCACCACCAATGCCAGGCCCAGCCAGAGCAGGCAGGCCTTGGGTGAGTTTTCCAGCAGCGCCAGGGTGGCCAGGAAGGCCAATACCACACCGGTGGCGGTGAAGCCGTGGGCGCCCCAGGCTTTGAGTCTGGCTACATGCAGGGTCGATATCACGGGCGGATCTCCAAAAGGTGAAACAGGGCAGCCGACGACGTGACGCCGTCGAGTCTGGCCGGGGGATGCAGGTATCGACCGGGAAGGGGGTAAGAAGGTTCACCACCCGGCGTATCACTTAGCGTAGCAAGCGTAGGCAGTTTCGGCATCAGCCTTGGCGGAACACCAGTGCCTTTAAGCCACTTTGCGCGTCAATATCAGGAAATTCCGGCGGGTTTTGCAGCCGTTCGGCAAAGCGCAACCCAGGGGCCTCGCGTGTCACGCCGTCGATCAGGAAGTCTTCGCCAAAGGCCGGGTCGTTCATGCAGGCCAGTACCGTGCCCTGTGGCGTGAGCAGATCCGGCAGGCGACGCAGGACGCGCTGGTAGTCCTTGGTCAGCAGGAAGCTGCCTTTCTGGAACGACGGTGGGTCGATGATCACCAGGTCGTAGGGGCCGCCATGCGTGACCTTGGCCCAGGACTTGAACAGGTCGTGGCCCAGGAAGCTGACCTTGCTCAGGTCATGACCATTGAGGCGATGGTTGTCGCGGCCACGGCTCAGGGCGCCACGGGCCATGTCCAGGTTCACCACGTGGTCGGCGCCCCCTTCGATGGCCGCCACCGAAAACCCGCACGTGTAGGCGAACAGGTTGAGCACCCGCTGGCCTTTAGCCTGTTCGCGCACCCAATTGCGCCCGTAGCGCATGTCGAGGAACAGCCCGCTGTTCTGTTTTTTACCCAGGTCGATCAGGTAACGCAGCCCGCCTTCGGTGATGGTCAGCTCGTCGACGGGGCCGCCCACCAGCCATTCGGTGGTGCTTTGCGGCAGGTAGCGGTGTTGCAGGGCGACGGTGTAAGTGCCGAATCGGGTTTGCAGCAGTTGCTTCAAGGCTTGCAACTGCGCCGCTTCCGGCGCCTTGAACAACGCCACCAGCAGCACGCCTTGCAACCAGTCTACGGTCAATTGCTCCAGGCCCGGCCAGCAGCGGCCACGGCCGTGGAACAGGCGCCGGGTTTCCGCCGGTGGGGTGACCAGGGCTGTGAGCAAGTGGGCGTGCAGGGTGGCGAGTGCGTCTGGGTTCATCGTTAAACGTCGTTCGTTGAGCGGGCGGCATTTTAAACACAATTGCCGGTGCGAGGGGGCTGGATGAATGGCGCGATGCCCTGGCTTCGCTGGTGGCCAACGCCGGCCCCGCGCGGGCGCGGCAGGTCATTGACCTGCTGAGCGATGCAAATCCAAATGGGGTGTTGTCTAGAAGGTGGCGATCAGGGCCGGCCCAAACGCTTCCTTGAGAAAGCCCGGCGCGATATACCGCTCGTAATGCGCTTCGGACAGCAGGAAAAATTCCCGGTCAATCGCATCGCGCAAATCCGCCAGGCTGCGCTCACGAAATTCCGGCAGCAACGCCAGCCCATACGCATCCAGCTTGGAAATCACCCGCGCACCCCGGGCAATCAGTTGGTACGCCCAGCAATACGGCGATTGGTGCGGCACAAAACGGATCTTGCGATTTTCCAGTTGCTGGCGCAGCAGGTGCGTATCAAACACCTCGAGTTTGCTGGCCATCACCTGCACCAGCAATTGCTCCAGGCGCAGCCACACCGCTTGTTTTTCCTCGGCGTTGTAGCCATTCCACTGGATCACTTCATGGTGATAACGCTTGCAGCCCCGGCAGACCAGGTCCCCGTAAACGGTGGAGCACAGGCCGACGCAAGGTGTTTTGATGGTTTGATTGGGCATAAGAGGCAATTTGCAAAGATCTATAGCGCACCGCAACCCCTGTGGAAGGGGGCTTGCCCCCGATCGCGGTGCATCAGTCACTGAAGCTTGAACTGAACGAACATCATCGGGGGCAAGCCCCCTCCCACATGTTGGGGGCTCGTCCGTGGATCAGTCCCAGCTCAACGCGCCGCCGGTCTGGTATTCGATCACGCGGGTCTCGAAGAAGTTTTTCTCTTTCTTCAAGTCCATGATCTCGCTCATCCACGGGAACGGGTTGGTGGTGCCTGGATACTCTTCCTTCAAGCCAATCTGCGACAAGCGACGGTTAGCGATGAACTTCAAGTAGTCTTCCATCATCGCCGCATTCATCCCCAACACGCCGCGTGGCATGGTGTCGCGAGCGTATTCAATCTCCAGCTGCGTCCCTTGCAGGATCATCTGGGTCGCTTCTTCCTTCATCTCGGCATCCCACAAATGCGGGTTTTCGATTTTGATCTGGTTGATCACATCGATACCGAAGTTCAGGTGCATCGACTCGTCGCGCAGGATGTACTGGAACTGTTCCGCCACGCCGGTCATTTTGTTGCGACGGCCCATGGACAGGATCTGGGTGAAGCCGCAGTAGAAGAAGATGCCTTCCAGGACGCAGTAGTAGGCGACCAGGTTGCGCAGCAGCTCTTTATCCGTCTCGACGGTGCCGGTTTCGAACTTCGGATCGGAGATCGAACGGGTGTACTTCAGGCCCCAGGCAGCCTTTTTGGCGACCGATGGAATCTCGTGGTACATGTTGAAGATCTCGCCTTCATCCATGGCCAACGATTCGATGCAGTACTGGTAGGCGTGGGT
>NZ_JBYVMD010000138.1:0-503 GCF_058145955.1 Pseudomonas sp. A39 | reverse complement strand
TGGGCTTCGCTGAGGCGGTTGCTGCTCAGGGCGAGTTTGCTGTCTTCGATGAAGTTGTTGGTGCGCAGGTAGGCCACACCGGTGCTCAGGGAGGTTTTGCTCAGGGCGTCGCGGTGGATGACCCGCTCCAGGCGCAGTTGGTGGTTTTGGCTGTCGCCCGATTGCTTGAAGTTAAAGCCGCTGGCCTGGGCCAGTGAGCGGTAGTCGCTCTCGCTGTAGGTGTAATTGAGGTTCCACCAGCCGAATGGCAGGTTGTAATTGAGCATCGAGTTGCGCGAGGTCTTCTGGTGGTCGCTGATCGCATCGTGGCCGCCTCGTAGCGACAATTGGTCCGCCAGGCCCAGCGGGTTGTCCCAATCCAGGCTGGCGCCCCACTGCTGTTCGCCCGTGCTGCGCTGGCCGCCGTTGTGACGGGAAAGGCCGACACGCCAGGGTTTTTGCGGGGTGTTCTTGACCAGCACTTCGCTGCCGCCGACTGCTTTGCCCGGTGCCAATTCCATCTG
>NZ_JBYVMD010000137.1:0-532 GCF_058145955.1 Pseudomonas sp. A39 | reverse complement strand
GCGCGTGGCGGCGGCCCCCCAAATACCTGTCGGATTACGGGCACACCGAGCGTGAGCGAGGTGCCGAGTGTTGGGGCAAGCGCGTTTTGCTTACTTTTGCGCTCTTCAAAAGTGAGCCGCCGTAAGGGCGGAACCCATAGCAGCCGTTACCCAAATAACGGATATGTACCCGGTCTGATCCAACATCCTGGTCGTCTGCAAGGCCGCCGGCGGGAGCAAGCTCCCTCGCCACAGATCCAGCGCCATACCCAGAATTGTGTAGATACCGATGCCCCGATGGCGCTGAATCAGTCACCTGATGAATCGACTGACACACCGCTATCGGGGGCAAGCCCCCTCCCACATTTGGATCGCGGTCTAACCGTTAGATGGCGGTGGGCTGTCAGGCAGCCAGCGGGAGCAAGCTCCCTCGCCACAGGTCCTGCGCCATAGCCAGAATTGTGTAGATGCCCAAGCCCCGATGGCGCTGAATCAGTCACCTGATGAATCGACTGACACACCGCTATCGGGGGCAAGCCCCCTCCCACATTTG
>NZ_JBYVMD010000136.1:0-555 GCF_058145955.1 Pseudomonas sp. A39 | reverse complement strand
CGCACGATGGCCGACGGGTGCACTTCGCACTCACGGGCGATGTCGCTGATGCGGTCGACCATGATCCGGTCGCTCTGCTGGCTCATGTAGCTGGCGATGCGCTTGAGTTGGCGCGGCAGGCTCTCGTATTCGTCGGTGATCAGCTGCAACAGGCGCTCGGCATTGATCGGAGGGCTGGCGATAGAGTCTTCCAGGGTGGTCTCGGGATCGGTGCGGGACATGGGCAATCCTTCTGGCGTGTTCTTCTGATGCGCTGATGGGTGGCGCAAGTCTACAGGGTAGGCGCAAAAAAATACCTCGGCATCACGGCGGCCGTGGCCTGCTGAAACGATGCACTGCCGCTTGCATGCTCTTGTACAAGCTTAATGGAAAAAATATTCCAATGAAAAAATATATGGAATAAATATTGATTGGTGCCGCAGGACGTTCTAGTCTGCTCCCACCAAGAGCGTTTGCCGTCGCCACGGCGGCACAACGCAGGCTGATAAAAATAACAGGAGCCAGCATGGGCCAGACTCGTTTTGCCAGTGGGCGTCAATTGGATCTGATTTGCCT
>NZ_JBYVMD010000135.1:0-578 GCF_058145955.1 Pseudomonas sp. A39 | reverse complement strand
CAGGCGCTGTTCGCCGATGAAAGCTTTCGTGACAAGAGCCAGGCGCTGCTGGTGCGCGTGCTGACCTATTACACCCAAGCGTTGTTTGCCCAGGACCAGATCGACATCGCCCGTGCGAAGAAGAAGGCGTTCGAGCAGCAGTTCCAGCAGAACCGGCATTTGTTCCAGCAAGGCGAGGGCACCCGCACGGACATTCTGGAAGCCGAATCGCGCTACGAACTGGCCACGGCCGAAGAAATCCAGGCGCTGGATGAGCAAGACGCGTCCTTGCGGGAGCTGGGCGCCTTGATTGGCGTACAGAGCGTCAACATCGACGACCTGGCGCCGCTGAACCAGGGCTTTGCCGCGTTCGCCCTGACCCCGGCCAACTACGACACCTGGCATGAACTGGCGATCAGCAACAACCCCACGCTGGCCTCCCAGCGCCAGGCCCTGGAAGTCGCGCGCTATGAAGTGGAGCGCAACCGCGCCGGGCATTTACCTAAGGTCACCGCCTATGCCAGCTCGCGCCAGCAGGAGTCCGACAGCGGCAACACTTACAACCAGCGCTACGACACCAACACCATCGGCGTCGAAGT
>NZ_JBYVMD010000134.1:0-590 GCF_058145955.1 Pseudomonas sp. A39 | reverse complement strand
CTCGTAAGAAAAACCCTGCCTGATGGAAACTCTGTCGACTATGCCTACGACCGTCAGGGCAACCTCCTCAGCGTTGACGACGGTAATTGGTTTTTAGCCTACGAATACGACGTCCAAAACCGCCTTACCGCCGAACACCAAGGCTGGGGCACCCTGCGTTACGGCTACGACGCCTGCGGTCAACTAACAAACCTGCGCCTGCCCGACAACAACCGCCTCACCTTCAACCACGACAAAGGCGGTCACCTTTCCACGGTTGAACTGAACGGCACGGTACTGACCTCACACCAATTCAACGCCGGCCGCGAACAACAACGTACCCAAGGCAAACTGCTCAGCACTTACCAACACGACCACCAGGGACGCCTGTTCAACCAAAGCATCGGCGATGCCGAAGGCCCGGTGTACCGCCGTCATTACGACTACGACAAATCCGGCAACCTCACCCGCCTGCTCGACACTCGCAAAGGTGAACAGCACTACCACTATGACCCACTAAGCCGCCTCACCCGCGCCGACCACTCCCAAGGCGAGCCAGAACGCTTCGGCCACGACCCCGCCGGCAACCTGCTCATGCAAGACCGGCCGGG
>NZ_JBYVMD010000133.1:0-592 GCF_058145955.1 Pseudomonas sp. A39 | reverse complement strand
CTTCGTAGGTTTCGGCTTGTTCTGGGCTGATGGCGAGACGGACTTGCAGCCAAGGCATGGCGGGCACCTTTGAAAAAATGAGTGTGCGACTGCTGGGTCGCGAAAGCGCGCAAGTTTACGCGAGAGCATGATGCTGTGGCGAGCGAGGCTTTTTGTAGTGAGCGGGCTTGCCCCGCGTTGGGTGGCGAAGCCTCCCTGATCCAGGCACCGCATTTATCCAATTAAAACGGGTTGGCAGGTTTTGGGGCGGCTTCGCCACCCAGCGCGGGGCAAGCCCGCTCACCACAGAGGTAATTGCCGGTGCCGCAGAAACAACAAAGCCGCCCGAAGGCGGCTTTGTTGAGTGGAGCACTTACTGGTTAGCCAGCTTGTGTTCCAGGTAGTGAATGTTCACACCACCCTCGCAGAAGCCTTCATCACGAACCAAGTCCCGGTGCAGCGGGATGTTGGTCTTGATGCCGTCTACCACGATTTCGTCCAGGGCGTTACGCATACGGGCCATGGCCTCGTCGCGAGTGGCGCCCCAGGTGATCAGCTTGCCGATCAGCGAGTCGTAGTTGGACGGAACCTTGTAGCCGCTGTACAGGTGCGA
>NZ_JBYVMD010000132.1:0-598 GCF_058145955.1 Pseudomonas sp. A39 | reverse complement strand
GCTCTGGCACGCGCGCTGTATGGCGGGCCACGCCTGATCGTGCTGGATGAGCCCAATTCCAACCTCGATACGGTCGGTGAAGCAGCCTTGGCCAGCGCCATCGTGCAGATGAAAGCCCAGGGCAGCAGCGTGGTGCTGGTGACCCACCGTTCTTCGGCGTTGGCCCAGGCCGACAAGCTGTTGGTGCTCAACGATGGGCATTT
Organism: Pseudomonas sp. A39; assembly: GCF_058145955.1. Taxonomy (NCBI): domain Bacteria; kingdom Pseudomonadati; phylum Pseudomonadota; class Gammaproteobacteria; order Pseudomonadales; family Pseudomonadaceae; genus Pseudomonas; species Pseudomonas sp. A39. The sequence goes on along the minus strand of NZ_JBYVMD010000132.1, from coordinate 395 downwards.
GCAAGCCTTCGGGCCCAGCCAAGACGTGCTGCGCGCGTTGTCCGGTCAGCAGGAAGCGCCGAAGGAGAAACCCGGCGTGAGTTTCAGTCGTCAGTATCAGGCCGGAAGGAACCCAGGCGCATGAGCAGCATCACTGTTGAACCCCGCTTCAAAGAGCGCGACGCCACGTTTTTTACGCGCATGGGCTGGCTGCTGACGCTGGTCGGTGCCGGCGGGTTTTTCCTGTGGGCCAGCCTGGCGCCGCTGGACCAGGGCATTCCGGTACAAGGCACGGTCGTGGTGTCGGGCAAGCGCAAGGCGGTGCAAACCTTAAGCCCCGGCGTGGTCAGCCGGATTCTGGTGAAGGAGGGCGAGCATGTGAAACAGGGCCAGCCGCTGTTTCGCCTCGACCAGAC
>NZ_JBYVMD010000131.1:0-598 GCF_058145955.1 Pseudomonas sp. A39 | reverse complement strand
GCTCTGGCACGCGCGCTGTATGGCGGGCCACGCCTGATCGTGCTGGATGAGCCCAATTCCAACCTCGATACGGTCGGCGAAGCCGCCTTGGCCAGCGCCATCGTGCAGATGAAAGCCCAGGGCAGCAGCGTGGTGCTGGTGACCCACCGGTCTTCGGCGTTGGCCCAGGCCGACAAGCTGTTGGTACTCAACGACGGGCATCTGCAAGCCTTCGGGCCCAGCCAAGACGTGCTGCGCGCGTTGTCCGGTCAGCAGGAAGCGCCAAAGGAGAAACCCGGCGTGAGTTTCAGTCGTCAGTATCAAGCCGGAAGGAATCCAGGCGCATGAGCAGCCTTACTGTTGAACCCCGTTTCAAAGAGCACGACGCCCGGTTTTTCGTGCGCATGGGCTGGTGGCTGACTGTGGTCGGTGCCGGCGGGTTTTTCCTTTGGGCCAGCCTGGCACCGCTGGACCAGGGCATTCCGGTACAGGGCACGGTGGTGGTGTCGGGCAAGCGCAAGGCGGTGCAGACCCTCAGCCCTGGCGTGGTCAGCCGGATTCTGGTGAAGGAGGGCGAGCATGTGAAACAGGGCCAGCCGCTGTTTCGCCTCGACCAGAC
>NZ_JBYVMD010000130.1:0-603 GCF_058145955.1 Pseudomonas sp. A39 | reverse complement strand
GTTGCGGTAGTCGATGTAGTAAGCGTGTTCCCACACGTCGCAAGTCAGCAGCGGGGTGTCGCCGCTGGTCAGCGGGTTGCCGGCGCCGATGGTGCTGGCCAGGGCCAGGGAACCGTCAGCCTTTTTCACCAGCCAGCCCCAACCGGAACCGAAGGTGCCGACGGACGTCTTGGTGAACTCTTCCTTGAACTTGTCGAACGAACCGAACGCAGCGTTGATGGCTTCAGCCAGCGCGCCGGTGGGTTGACCGCCGGCGTTTGGCGCCAGGCAGTTCCAGTAGAAGGTGTGGTTCCAGACCTGAGCGGCGTTGTTGAAGATACCGCCCGAAGAGGATTTGACGATCTCTTCCAAGGTCTTGCCTTCGAACTCGGTACCTGGGACCAGGTTGTTCAGGTTCACGACATAGGTGTTGTGGTGCTTGTCGTGGTGGTATTCCAAGGTTTCCTTGGAAATGTGCGGCTGCAGGGCATCGTGTGCGTAGGGCAGCGGCGGCAATTCGAAAGCCATGATGATTCTCCTAATCAGGTCAGTTGCGGTGAGCGCAAGGCCGATCACGGGCGGCCAAACAAGCGCCGGGGAGTTTGTACTCTTTGCGGCGCAGGG